>NZ_JBEOPI010000023.1:0-81177 GCF_040309905.1 Shewanella sp. CAL98-MNA-CIBAN-0140 | reverse complement strand
CGACTTGCATGTGTTAGGCCTGCCGCCAGCGTTCAATCTGAGCCATGATCAAACTCTTCAATTAAAGTTTTTTGAAACCTTCACCCTTACAAGTAAGAACGAAGCTTTCGGCTCAATGAATTCTGATTTCATTAATTAGACTCGGAAGAATCTAAATAATGTTTGTACATATTACTATGAACATTCATCGTTGCATTGAGTTGAAATTTTTTGATTGCCAACATTCCGAAGAACAGAAGACAATTTCGAATAACTCAATACCTGTGAATGTCCACACAGATTTCTTGTTTAGATTGTTAAAGAACGTTGCTAACATGAACATCTTTCGATTTTTCATTCAGCGGCCGTTGACGCTAGGTCGTTGGCTTGGGGTGCGTATTTTACGCATTTCCCGTTTCGCGTCAAGTGTTTTTTCAAACTTTCTTTTCGCTGTTGTAAGCTTCAATTTGAACCTTACAACCTGTCCGCGACGTTTGCCGTGTCAGTGGTTGCGCATTATAGGGAGCTTAAGATTTTGTGCAAGTATTAAAAGGCTAAATATTGCAAAAACATGACCAAGAGGTGCTTTTTCAATCGAAACGAACAAAAAAGGGACTACCCGTCCCTTTTTTGGCTATTTTACTGGGTTCTAATCCCCGAAAAATCGTGTTTCCTGTTTTATTTCTATTGGATTACCATCTATTTGCGCCGTAATTTTAATATAGATTTTAGTGATCCTTCTCTTCAGCTCAATGGGATCAACAGCAATACTAATTGGTAAGGTTATAACTTCACCAGATCCTATTGATACGTGCTGCGACCCAATCCATTTAGCGTTAGGCAAGCCTTCGACACTTAACTCATATTCTTGCGGTTGCTCTGTCTTATTGAGAATTTTAATCGTAAAGGTATTCTCTGTGTTGCCTCGGTTATTTTCTCGATAAAGTGAGTTTCTATCTCTAATGACATCCATGCGAACTGGAGCAATGGTTGCGCTGGCATAGATGAAGATTAATATCATCGAAGTGAGTACCACTCCGTAGCCAACCAACTTAGGTCGCAATACCTTTTCTTGCACACCATCAAGTTTATTTTCTGTTGTGTAACGAATGAGACCTTTATCGTATCCCATACGCTCCATGGTGTTATCACATGCATCAATACAGGCACCACAGTTAATGCATTCGTATTGCAGACCATTACGAATATCAATCCCTGTTGGGCACACTTGAACACATAAGTCACAATCAATGCAGTCGCCTAAACCCATTTCTTTTGGATCTTGTTTACGAGTACGTGGACCGCGAGTTTCTCCGCGCTTAGTGTCATAACCCACTATATAAGTGTTCTTGTCAAACATAGCGGCTTGGAAGCGGGCATACGGACACATGTGAATACACATGATCTCTCGCATCCATCCTGCATTACCGTAAGTCGCAATAGTAAAGAAGACCACCCAAAAATATATCCCACCACCGGCATTAAGCGTAAAGAAGTCTATATAGAGTTCGCGACTTGGAACAAAGTAGGATACAAATGTCGTGGCCGTTAATAGTGAGACCAATAGCCAGGAGGTATGTTTAGCGGTTTTACGCCATAGTTTATTAATACTCCATGGCATTTGATCAAGCTTGATTCGTTTATTACGCGCACCTTCAAACTTTTCTTCGAACCAAATAAAGATGAAAGTCCACACGGTCTGTGGACAGGTATAGCCACACCACACCCTGCCAAGGTAAGTGGTGACAAAAAATAATCCAAATGCGGCTATCATAAAGAGTGCAGCAAGCAAGGTAAGATCTTGTGGCCATATCGTTAAGCCAAAGACGTGAAATTTTTGCTCGGCAAGATGAAACCACACGGCTTGACGATCTCCCCAGGGTAACCAAGGAAGAAGTAAGAAGAATAATATGGCAATCCACCCCATATAACGTCGTAACGTTGTCCATAAGCCATCGACAGCTCTTACGTAAATACGGTTGCGCGGATTGAAACGGTCTGCTTTACTAGCATCAGGTTGATGAATTTTAATACGCTGCTGTTTAGAAAAGTCCTTGGAGTTAGATTCTGTCGTCATTTTACAGCCTTACTGCTTTAATATTGAACGGTAACTAGCTTATTATATAGGTAATAACACATAATTGGATAAAAAGATGAGAGGCTGGATAGGATTAGCAATAATCGCGGGGGTTATTTATTATTTCGCGACAGAAACAGACAAACTAGATAAGCCAATTAACGATATTAACACTATGTTTACTAAGGCAGATAAAAAACTTGATTCGATGACTGGCACAAAAATAATTAAAATCGATAAACATCTACCACAACTTAAAACAGAAATTTATGAGCGATTATCAACAATTGAAATCCGTGAATTAGATGGTGTATTTACCAGTAACGAAGCGATAGCCCAGTTTAAAGATCAATACTGCCACAGTAGTGCTCGCCACCCGGTTTTTACTAAAGAAAATCTGCAATTTATTTGCGATAAAATCTGAGTAAGTTAACGGTTTTATCGACACGAATTGACCTAGATATCAAACAAGCCTAGCCTTTATGTAACATTTGCAATAGGGGCTAGGTTTTATATGACGCAACAATCACAAACTAATTCAGTATCTGACATTTTTGACCCTACTTTATGGGATGTTGTTAACGGATTCAATTTTGAAGACATCACATATCATCGCGCTAAATCCCAAGGTACAGTGCGTATCGCCATTAATCGCCCTGATTGTCTTAACTCATTCCGTCCCAAAACAGTAGATGAACTCTATATAGCGTTAGACCACGCGAGGCAATGGTCTGATGTGGGCTGTGTACTCATAACAGGTAATGGACCGTCTGCAAAAGGTCAGTATTCATTCTGTGCAGGTGGCGATCAACGTATTCGAGGGAAAGATGGCTATAAATATGAAGGAGCTGAAGAAGGTAAACCTGATGTCGCTCGTATGGGGCGCCTGCATATCTTAGAAGTGCAGCGTTTAATTCGTTTTATGCCAAAAGTGGTGATTGCCGTAGTGCCTGGCTGGGCTGTTGGCGGTGGACATAGTTTGCATGTGGTTTGTGATTTAACTTTAGCATCTAAAGAACATGCCATCTTTAAACAAACCGACCCTGATGTAGGCAGTTTTGACTCAGGATATGGTAGTGCTTATTTAGCCAAGATGATTGGCCAGAAACGTGCACGTGAAATATTCTTCCTTGGGTTTAATTACTCTGCTGAAGAGGCGTTTAATATGGGCATGGTCAACCGTGCCATTCCACATGCAGAACTCGAAACTGAAGCCTTAGTTTGGGCTAAAGAAATTAACTCTAAATCCCCTACGGCAATGCGCATGCTGAAGTATGGCTTTAATATGGCTGATGATGGTTTAGTGGGCCAACAACTGTTTGCTGGTGAAGCAACACGCTTAGCCTATGCCAGCGAAGAAGCCCAAGAAGGCCGTGATGCCTTTTTAGAAAAGCGCGACCAAGACTTTTCACGTTTTCCTTGGCAT
Source organism: Shewanella sp. CAL98-MNA-CIBAN-0140 (assembly GCF_040309905.1). Taxonomy (NCBI): domain Bacteria; kingdom Pseudomonadati; phylum Pseudomonadota; class Gammaproteobacteria; order Alteromonadales; family Shewanellaceae; genus Shewanella; species Shewanella sp. CAL98-MNA-CIBAN-0140. The sequence goes on along the minus strand of NZ_JBEOPI010000023.1, from coordinate 77,695 downwards.
TACTAACCTCAATAGATGAGGTTATGATCTGACTTAATGTTATTAGCTAGTATAAAGGCCCTTGTTAAGGGCCTTTATTTTTTTGGTATTAGAAAGTATAAACCTAATCGAAATTTTCATTTGCAACAATCGAATCACCCCTCTTTTATATGATAATGATAACTGTTATCATTTAAATAAATCAAACGGGGGATCCATCATGAAAAAGACCATCAGCTTTGCAATTTTACACTTCTGTGTTGCGTTTACGATTACTTACTTATTAACGGGTAGCATTATTATCGGTGGCACCATTGCCCTGCTTGAGCCTGCAGTCAACACGGTTGTGTTTTACTTTCATGAAAAGGTGTGGAAAAACATTGAGGCAAAGCAGGTGCAACAAGCTGAGATAGTGGCACAACACGCAAGTATTTAGGTAACCCGAATATGGTTAAGACTAACATTACGGCGAGAGGTTTAACGTACTCAAGTAAAAGTTGTCTCAGGTTAATGTCGCGATATCACGAGTATGTTGAAGACAAGCAAGAGCTTGCTTTTCTCACCAGCACTGACTTTCAAACACCCTCTATTAAAGTGCAACACTTCACGGCAATCTGCAGCGTGGTTTCAGTTGATGACACCCCAACAGCCACTCATGTTTCAACCGACCAAGTACTAGCCTAGACATAAATTAAAACTCATCTGTTTTATTAACGGAACTAGACCCAGTAAATAAATGGCGACCCAAATATAACAACGCTCAATCAACCTCAGCCACATTGCTCAACACCGTAACTTGAAAGCGAAACGGTCTGATGAATACATCGTTAAATGAGCAATCTAGCCACCTGAGTTAACGGCTTCATTAATGTATCCCACCTAGAAATAAATGATGTCGACGACGCCATTGCCAGCATTAACCAAACCGTTGCCTAACAGAATAATACCACCGAAAATCATTAGCCTCTGCTAACGAACTTCAAAGCACAATAGTAAATTTAGTGGATGTTATGTCGCAACTTGAGCTGCTAATGGAGCAAATGTAGAGCACTTTTAACGTGCCTCAGACTCAGCCCAACAAAGTACTAGAAGTATGCCCGACGGCTAAAAGGAAGTTGAACAGACTGCCGGCAGCATTTGCATATTGGCCAAGGACATTAAAACCACAGCCAGCATATTACTCACACGGAAAATTTCAGGTAAACAATTGGCTAACCCGGTAAAACGATTGCTCCACAAACCCGTTTGTTGTCATTGAATACCGCAACTCGATCAGGCGAAAGAAACCGTCAATCAGCAATAAGCCGTGCTAACGAGCACAAGCCTCACAACAATAAGCTCATATAGTTAAGCTTAGAATGCAAGATTTTAGACCGTTAGGCGAAACTGTTTCTGCTGGTAATTATCAAATTAGTGAAGCAGGCGTCGAGCTAAGCTCTGTTGCAGGCAAGCAAACCAATATCGCTGAGTATTTTTGAGGCTTTGTGAGCATTAATGAGTAACAGTTAACACAAATAAAGTTATTACCTGGGCGGTTTTTGTTTATACCAAATCCAAAATCCACTTAATGACACTAACAATAATGCTAGCGCAAACAAATCCCATAACCACACAGTTAACGCCCCAAATAAGCGACCACTATGCAGGTCTAGCATTACGCGTTGCCAATTTAAATGCGCACTACGGGCATGTTGAATAAACTCAGCATCAACTCGTGGATTAGGTATCAACCAAGTGATAGCCTTGATAGGCTCCATGAGTTGCCAATCGATTAACTGCTCATCGGCTTGATAAACACCAGCTTTAGTATTTAACCATACTCGACTGTTCACCACAGCAAGCGCTAATAAGTCAGTCGGTAAACCCATGCTGCTATTTTGCGTTTCTTGTAAATGGCCTGCTGTATCGAATAAATACAACTGTTGCTCATCTATTGCCACCAGCATATTGGCAGTATAACTGGCACTCATTAAGGTTTGTGATCCTTCAAAAATAACCCGTTTACCCTGCCACAATAAATTATCGGTAATATACAGCGCAGGCAAATTGGAGGTATCTAATGCAGAAAACTGAGCAACATGTGCAGGAGCAGGAATACCATAATAATCAAGTAACCACGACTGAGTAACTGGCGTTTGAGCTAAACCAATATCGTCACTGTGATTTATCGCCACACCGGTAAGCACTAACAGCAAGATGAACAGCGCACTTACCAATCCTAAACGGCGATGCCAAGGACGAAGAATGCGCATAAATTTAAGCCTAACACTGTTTTGTCGAGATGCTTTATTCACACTAACCTGCTTGAAATTATCCGGTTGAATTGAAACGTGGTTTATTGCACCACATGGGCATGAAGTAATAATGCAATGCGCGATAACTTCGTTAATGCTCTTACCGATAATGTTGCACCAGTAATCCCGTCTATATGTTTATCCAGCTGATGTTGGTCGTCTAACTTTGCCGACTTAAATTGGTCGGTAAAAAAATCATGACGAACTTCATCACCACGACTTTCGCGATAAACTAACACTTTAGTTCGCGCTATATGATGGTCTTTTATATGCACAGCAACCGTAATAGGCGACTCTTTACCAATCTCATCCATAATCCATACGGTTTCATCATTATGTTGCCAGTAACGCACACGCATTTTATTAAAACGATGAGCTAAAATAGCTTCTACCGATTGTTTGAGATCATCATCTAACCACAAGACTTTGGCTTTACCACTACCGCCATTAAATGCTTGGTTAATAAAGGCTTCATTTGACTGATATTGTGAGGCTGCAATCGCATTAAATGCCGAAAAACAAATAACTAACCCCATCATAAATAACATTAAATATGATCTTAACCTTGTCTGCATATCAGCCCTTAATCTATAATAAAAACACGGGTGCCGACAATATACACTGTTGGCACCCATTGACCGATAATCTGTTATATCGGTTTATCTTATCTCTGAATACTCAACGATTAAAACTGGTAACCAACACCTAGGTTGAAACCATCTGAATCAGCAGCGCCGCCAATTTTTTCGTAGTCAGCTTTAAACACCACGTTTTCGTGTAACCAGTAGTTCACACCCACACTAGTTTGTTTTTTCTTCGTATCGGCGCTATCACCGGCATTGTTGTCCCACTCGTTGTAACGGGCAAACACACCAAACTGTTCATTGATTCGGTAAGCAGGCTCAATATAGAAACCATTTTGCTTGTCACGACCTAACGCTTCAGCTTCTTTACCATCAATATTCCACTGGGCGTATAGCGCTTTAACCGTGAAGTTTTCAATGCTGTAAATCGCATGCGCAGTAAGCAATGTTGCTGAGGCAGAATCAACATCAGCTGTACCTTGCGTTAAGTCAGACTGATATTGAACCGTCGCCGCTAGCTCTAAACCTGGAACCGCAGTATATTTTACTCGGCCGGTATAGGCTAAATCTTCACCTTTCGCTTTAGATACTTTTTGACGACCATTACGGATTTTATAACCAGAGCTTTGGTCTAAATACAAACCAGACGTCACGGCGGTGTCAAAGGCTACACCAGGAGCGGCTTTAATATTAAGGTTTAAACCACCTTCCCACCATGTCGCAGGAATAATGTCTTTTTCTACCGGGTTACGCTCAACACCGTAGAATACTGTAGGTTCGTGAGTTTCGTTGATAATACCGACAGGCATTAAGAATAGACCCGCTTTACCGGTAAACATTTCATTAAAGTCATGCTCGATATACGCTTGCTCTAACTCAACCTCACCATTTTGACTCTCACCGGCAATTGAATGTTCAACTTCTAGCTCAGAGAAAAAACGGGTTGTGCTATTAAACTCGTGACCTACAAACAATACAAAGCGGTGGAAATCGAATTCTTTCTTGTCGGTGCCGGTTTGGTTATTAGAAATATTGTTATAGTGTAATTCACCATAACCACCAATAGTGGTTGCCGACTTGCTTGATGCGGTCGCTTCTACTACATCAGCTGTGGTCTCTACACGCATTTCTGTTTGCTCTAGACGTTTTTCAAGATCTTGCAGCACTTTTTGCTGCTGCTCAATAATTTGGCGTAATTCGGTTGTGTCGTCAGCAGCTATAGCTTGATTGCTAGCAAAAAGCCCGAGTATTGTTGCCGCAATTAACGTTTTTTTCATTTTCTCATCCTGATTTAGTCAATGTGAGTAACTATAATGTTATATAAAGCTCTGTAAGTTCCGTGGATTATACATAGTGGATATACTAATGCAAACAATTATCATTAAGATTATGATGCGTATGTCACATATTTAACAATGAATAGCGCTTTATTATCAGAGCTGATAATTGATATAAAAGGGGGTTATTAAGGTGAAAGTGAGCATGCTAATATTAACCAGTAACGGGTGAAAACCTGTTTTATTCGCAGCGATTAATAGCTGTGTAGGCCTTATATTTGTATTGAGTATTCTCCACATTGAGACCCAAAGCGCACAAAAAAACACAATATAATGATGCCTTTGACTAAGGGCTTAACCTAATAGAGCCCAAACCAATTAAATATATTTGCCTTTCTAGCAAAGTGCTATAATCTAACTAACACCTCTTCGTTTTGTCATTTATTTGTCCTCGATATCTGGCTGAACACTCAATTTTTAAGACGGCCCAATGACTGCCCTTCGTTTAAGCTACCAAACTGTTGAGTTTGGTGAAATCGATGTTCACTTGTGTACCTTACGTAATAATCAAGAATTTGATGACCCTACCGGTATTGCTGAAAAACTCGGTATATCCTCGGCGAATTGGCCAATTTTTGGCATTGTTTGGCCATCAAGCTTAGTGCTGGCTAATTATATGTTGGATTACAAAACAGAAGGCAAAAGAATTCTAGAAATAGGCTGTGGAATGGCGCTCTCAAGCTTACTACTTAATGCAAAAAATGCCGATATTACCGCAACCGACTACCACCCAGAAGTTGAACAGTTCCTTAATAGAAATACCCAATTAAATAATGGTAAAAGCATTGCTTTTGAGCGGGTAGACTGGGCTAACGACACCAGTAAATTGGGGCTTTTTGACGTCATCATCGGCAGCGATTTGCTCTATGAAGATCAACATGTGCAGTTATTAGCTTATTTTATTAAAAACCATGCCAGCGCCAAATGTGACGTCATCATTGTCGACCCCGGTCGCGGTCGAAAAAATAAGCTCACTGTAAAATTAGCCGAATTCGGGTTTATCAGCAGCCATTTCAAACCGATACACACCGACTATCTAGCACTGCCATTTAAAGGCTATATTCTGGTTTTTTCTCGTATTAATGTTATCGCGTAACCACGACGTAAAAGCCTACATGTGATTCTTGTCGATGTAAAAAAGAGCGCGGTCATCTTAAATTCAATACTCACTAACCGGAGCGAGGCATAACAAGCAAACCTAAGTAACTATTTTTTAAAACTTTTGTAGCACGATCTGTATGGTATTACTTGTCATTGACTCGTTTGAACACGTCAATGAACCTTGTTATCAGCAAAAGCGTAAGGACACATTTAACATCATTTTTGGGCTAAAGCCTGTTATTCACAACTTGGTGAAGCCTTACACTTTACGCCGAGGTAGCTATCTGAGATTTAACATATTGTCTCAAGTGACCACGTTCACTACACTTGCTTCATTTTGATGCTTCACTCACATCTGCGCGACCATCACGGGTCAATTTGATGGCACAACAGCCACCAGCAACTGCTGCCACTATTTTACCCATCCACAAAATGCCGTTGATACCTTGTTACGGTAACGATAAACGCCCATTGAACGATCAAAATCTAAGTAACGAATACAACACTCAGCCAGCATTTTATTATTTGTCAGGTTTTTAGGCTCAAAAAAGGCTATGATCTCCCTTCGTCGCCCCCAGAGCCTTTTGACATTGATAATAGTGTGATGTCATCCATGCCTCTAATGAGTCGTTATAGCGGTTTTTACTCAGCCTTTATCAGGTGCGCCGTGAATCTTTTTACCCCTTTTATAATTTAAATTAGGCAGTACCATGGCTATCAGAATTAAACTTAAACCTGGCCGCGAACGTTCATTAGATCGACGCCACCCTTGGATATTTTCCAACGGTATTCACAACATCAATGGCGGAAAACCTGCAGCAGGTGACACGGTTGAAGTCGTGGCGCACGACGGGCACTGGCTCGGACGCGGAGCCTGGTCGCCAGAATCTCAAATCCAAGTACGGATATGGACCTTCGACAAAGAAGAAACCATCGATGCCGACTTCTTCGCGAGACGCATAAAAAGGGCACAAGCAGGCCGGGATGATCTGATCCGCGAACAAGGCCTAACAGGCTATCGCTTAATCGCCGCAGAATCGGACGGTTTACCTGGTATCACCATAGACCGTTACGCCAATGTATTGGTGTGCCAACTATTAAGTACCGGTGCCGAAAAATGGCGTGACACCATAGTAGAGCAACTGGTTATTCAATATCCAGATTGCACTGTCTATGAGCGTTCAGATGTTGACTCGAGAAAGAAAGAAGGCCTCATTCCAGTGGTAGGGTTACTGCACGGTGAATTACCCCCCATGCCAGTCATCATCGAAGAAAATGGTATCAAGATTGCCGTCGATGTGGTTAAAGGCCACAAAACAGGCTTCTATTTGGATCAACGTGACAACCGCGCCATCGCCGCCCGTTTCGTTAAAGGTAAGTCTGTACTTAACTGCTTCTGTTACACCGGCACTTTTGGTTTGTATGCCGCTAAAGCTGGTGCGGCGAGTATTGAAAACGTCGATGTCTCTACCCTAGCACTGCAAACCGCCCGCGATAATATGGCGATTAATAACCTTAATGATGACCATGTAAACTACCTCGAAGCCGACGTATTTAAGTTACTGCGACTGTATCGAGATGAAGGTAAAACCTTCGATGTTATCGTATTAGATCCGCCTAAGTTTGCCGACAATAAGTCACAACTCGATGGCGCGTGTCGCGGTTATAAAGACATCAATATGATTGCCATGCAATTACTTAATCCTGGTGGAATACTACTGACTTTCTCTTGTTCGGGCTTAATGCAGTCAGACTTGTTCCAAAAAGTCGTTGCCGATGCTGCATTAGATGCAAAACGTGAAGTACAATTTATTGAGCGCATGCATCAAGCCAGCGATCATCCTATTAGTAGCGCATTCCCAGAAGGCTATTATCTTAAAGGGCTCGTTGCCAGAGTTTGGTAAATCAAGTGCCTGGTAAATCAATAAGCTACAGATAGCAAAAAGGGAACAAGATTTGTTCCCTTTTTGTTGGACTGCTTAGCGATGGTGTGATGTAGAAAGTGCCAAAAGCGAAAATTAACTCTTGGCACCATAGTCTCTTGCTCAGTTTTATGCTGGTACACCTGATTTAGGATTACTACCGTAATCATTTGCATCATGGCTATCTTGAGCTAGAAAAACAATTAGCACAATTAAACCAATAATTGGAATTAATAGTATTAATTGCCACCACCCAGAACGACCAGTATCATGCAGCCTTCTTGCTGCAATGCTGAGACTAGGGACTAGCAGTGCAAGACTCACTATCGCTGAAATGGTATCCAAACCAATTACAGCAAAAACAATATTGATAATCATATAAACAAGTATAAACATCCAATATTCTTTTCTTCGTGCTCGACCAGTGAAATCAGCATATTTTTTTAACGCGCCTATAAAATAATCCATTAGGGACTCTCCTTGTTGTTGATAAAGCTTTAAAGCGTATTAGCGAAAATGCCGATAAACATCCTGAGATACCCTTCAACAACCATCATTAACATTGCTTTATTTATTAATAATTTTAATAACCTACCAGCATATTTAAGTTAAATCAATCACCCTTTTGTGAGAATGTTCTTTATAGAAATAGGTGCATTACGCCCCATAAAAACAACTGCCGAAGAAGCCGCCTTTTATTCGTGTCACATGCTATGACAATAACGGTAATGGGATAATGTAAATTAACGGCACTATAAACTCGCGCAGAGTGGCAAAGGGATGACTTTTCATGATGAAGTGTGACTCAAACTGGGCAGCAACATAACGTGAAAAAAAATGAATAAGCGGTTTACTTAAAGCACCCAGCAATATCTGAACCATTAATTGGGCATAAAAAAGCGGCTTATCAGGCAAGAATAAGCCGCAAATCTTTTACAGAGTAATATTACATTGCAGTGAAGTCGTCTAATAAAATCACCCCAAATGGCGCTCCGCCACCGACATTATCAACAGCTGCCACACCATATATACCCGAGGCTCCTAATGTGACCTCTAAAGGCCCAATAGCGACATCTTTAGTATTAGCCACAGTGACACTAATAGTATAAGTACCAGGTGTTACGCTAATGCTGCCAGAAGAAACCTTAAATGGCACGTCCTCTAATACTGGTGTTGCATCAGTGATATCAGCAGATGAAGTAAGGTAAACGTCTACTTCTGGTGCAGAATAGGCAGCATGTGTCACAGTAAGCTTTGCCTCTGTCGCTACGCGACGAGTTTGTTCAACTAACACTAATGGCTCAATCATATTGCTGGTTAATGATCCCACAGCCAAGGCGCTATAACTCATACCAATACCTAAGTCGACTGCAGCATTATCTATAACCACAACATCATTATCGGCATCCGCGGCAACGGTTACGGTGTGAGCACCTTGAGCAAGGTTGACATAACCCGTCACATCACCAAAAGACAGCATATCTACAGCTGGTGTAGTGGCGCCGTCAACAAACACATCAACAGCTGGCGCATCAGCAACGGCATGTACCACCCGTAAATCAGCGCCACTGTTTACGTCATTTAACACTAGCTGTGCTCCGGGTAGCGACACTTGCAATGCCACAGGTGAATCTCCAGACCATGTATTAGGAATGGCACTGATAAAGTAATCTTGCATATCGCCTAACGCAACAGAACCTGAGTCATACACAACATCTTTCATTCCAGATGCAGTAATACGAATTTGATAATCGCTAGCGGGCACTTCAATCTGCGAGCTTACATCTAAATAGCTTGCCGATAACGTGGGAGCTGTAGCGCTTATATCTGCATCAGGAGCCGTAACATAAATATCAACAGTACCCACTAAAGGCGCGCCATGCAGCACTTGTACTCTGGCATAACCCGCAGCAATGTCCATGGTTGGGTTTTCAATTAATTTTAGACTCAAGGTGTTATCTGCAACAGAACCTAACGCAATGGCGGTATATTCCATGTCATCTTGTGCATCAAGTAATGCTTCTAACACAGTTAGCGTGGTGCCATCTGCCAACACAGCATCAACGTCAATGTCGTAGCTTGTTGCTGACACTTCGATTAAATCACTGGCCATCGCATAATCAACATTCGACAGCAATGCATTGCCATTAGCCACAACATTCACCAATGGAGCATCGCTGCCAGCATGAATAACGCGTATATATGACATTTCAGGCTCTACAAGCTCTACAACTGTTGCATCATCGTCGTCTGAGCAAGCTGTTAGACCAATTAAAGAAACACATAGTGCAAAAGGGTATATCCGTTTCATCTTAGAAATCCTCATTAGTAATATGACCGATTTCTATACGTGACAATCTTTTTTATAGTTCAAAAAAAACACAACAAAAATACAACACTTCCTGTTGGCTTTATATAAAAAAAACTATAAGCATCTGATAAAAAATGGAATAGTAATAAAAAAATAATTTAGTAGAGGGTACTTTATAGGATACGAAACCAGCAGAAAATAACCGAAAGGATAATGAGATTAATATATCTATCTTTGGCTTATTGTCAGATGCGTTAGTACGGGAATGATTAAGCTCCGGCAATGTATCATCGCACAACGAAACTCACCGATGATTAATATCACAAAAATTACAATCCTGTTTTACTTAAAAAAGGCCTAAAACCCCAGCCTTTTGAACGGGTGCATCAGCAAACCAACAATTATCCTATTAATAGCCCATTGCCAAAAGGTGATGTATTTAAAGATCTTGTGGGCAAAATTGAGTAGCGAAAAAGGGTTCTTGTTGAACACCCGGTGATATTTTAGCGTCGTACTGTAAGTAAATTGAAACCAAACTGATCTAGTTGTTTATACCATGCGTAACAAATGTTGCACAAAAAAACAGCCTCCCTCTCAACGTGGTATAAATTCGAAAGGAATATAAAAATGTTAAAGAAATTTATTACAACACTCGCCCTTATTGTTGCCAGTTTATCATTCACCTCTGTTGCTTATGCCGAACATCATGGTATGAAAAAAGACATTGTCGATGTCGCAGCTGAAAATGGCTCTTTCAATACGCTTGTTGCTGCAATCAAAGCAGCTGGACTTGTTGATACACTAAAAGGTGAAGGTCCATTTACGGTATTCGCACCGACAGATGAAGCTTTTGCTAAGTTAGCAGATGGGACCGTCGAGTCGCTACTGAAACCAGAAAACAAAGATAAACTTGCGGCAATTTTAACATATCATGTTGTTGCAGGAAAAGTGATGGCTGCTGATGTCGTTAAACTAGACAGCGCATCAACAGTTCAGGGACAAATGGTTACGATTAAAGCAAATTACGGCAATGTAATGGTAAATAACGCAAAAGTTATCATGACAGACGTAAAGGCGAGCAACGGTGTGATCCACGTGATTGATACTGTACTACTGCCTAAGTAATTGATGTACCGACGGGGGTATTGGTTACTATCAGTGCCCCCTAACCTTCAATAGCATAATAATCTTTATAATACAGAGCCTAGGTAATCGATAGCCAATCTTTAGATAACATGTCGAGCATCGAAACAGTCGTCACTTTTTTATATTGCCTTGTTCAATATTTTCCAACTCATGACCATTGTTTAGACAAACCTCAAAAGTATTGAATGAGCTTAATGATTTCTTTTCTAGTTAAACAACCTAGCGTGTTTCAACATGATTGCGATAGCTTTTATGGCCAGCTAAGTGCTCACATTGCGATCGACTTATTTGAAACTAAAAACGTAAACAACCAAAAACACCATTGATTTATTAGACCCCTGCACCCAATAAAAACAGCTTCCTAAGAAGCTGTTTTTTCATTGCTATATGCGATTTAAATCAATTTAGAGGTTTATTCTACCGTGACTGATTTTGCTAAATTACGCGGCTGATCTACGTCAGTCCCTTTAATTAATGCCACATGGTATGACAATAACTGTAATGGGATGGTGTAGATTAACGGTGCCATAAATACATCGCAGTGTGGAACAGGGATGACTTTCATGGTGTCGTCTGACTCAAATTCTGCATCGACATCAGCAAACACATACATCAATCCACCACGGGCACGCACTTCTTCAACGTTTGATTTAAGCTTTTCGAGTAATTCATTGTTTGGCGCCACCACAATCACGGGCATATCGGCATCAATCAAGGCTAATGGGCCATGCTTTAGCTCGCCAGAAGCATAGGCTTCTGCGTGAATATACGAAATTTCTTTTAGCTTTAATGCACCTTCCATCGCAATGGGGTATTGATCGCCTCGGCCTAAGAATAAGGCATTCTGTTTATCGGCAAAGTCTTCAGCTAATTCTGCAATAGCATCATTTAAGCCAAGCGCTTGCTCCACTTTAGCAGGCATAGATAACAGGCTTTGCGTAATAGCCGCTTCCATGTCGCTAGACATACCATTATGACGACCAATCGCCGTGGTTAACATTAACAAACCGGCAAGTTGCACGGTAAAGGCTTTCGTTGATGCAACGCCAATTTCAGCGCCCGCTTTCATCATGTAAGCCATATCAGATTCACGTACTAATGATGAACCCGCTGAGTTACAAATGGTTAATGTGGCTTTATAGCCCATTTCTTTTGCCAGGCGCATTGCCGCTAAGGTATCTGCGGTTTCACCAGATTGTGAGATAGTCACTAACAAGCTATTTGGGAATAAGTGCGACTTGCGGTAACGAAATTCTGAGGCTATTTCGACGTTACATGATACTCCGGCCCAGTCTTCTAACCAGTAACGCGCTGCCATACCCGCATGATAACTGGTACCACAGGCAATAATTTGTACGTGCTTAATGTCTTTTAAAAATTCAGCTGCATTTTCGCCAAAAGCTGAATCTAATACCTTACCGCCGGCAATACGACCTTCTAAGGTGTGCGCAATGGCTGTAGGTTGCTCATAAATTTCTTTGAGCATGTAGTGACGATATTCACCTTTGTCACCCGCGTCATGGGTCACTTCAGATTCTTTCACTTCACGCTTAACGGCGTTGCCATTAACATCAAAAATATTCACTTCACGACGCGTTATTTCTGCTACGTCGCCTTCTTCTAAAAAGGCGAACGAGCGAGTGACGGGTAACAGTGCCAGTTGGTCTGAGGCGACAAAGTTTTCACCTAGGCCGTAACCTATCACTAACGGGCTACCGCTTCGAGCCACAACCATGCGATCACTGTCGCGACGGTCGATAACAACAGTGCCATAGGCGCCTTCAAGTTGCTTAACGGTCGCTTGTACCGCTGCTAATAAATTAGTCGCTGTTTTTAATTCGTGGTGAACAAGATGACAAATCACTTCGGTGTCGGTGTCTGATGAAAATACGTAACCCAAACCTTTTAACATTTCGCGCAGTTTGTTGTGGTTTTCAATAATACCGTTATGTACAACAGCAACATCGCCTTCAGATAAATGTGGGTGTGCATTTCGCTCACTTGGTTCACCGTGGGTTGCCCAGCGAGTGTGGGCAATACCGGTGCCACCCGTTAATGGTGCGGCATCAAGTGCTGATGATAACTCCTGCACTTTACCCACGCGGCGAGTACGGCTTAATTCACCTTGATGAATCACAGCAACGCCCGCTGAGTCATAGCCACGGTATTCAAGACGGCGTAAACCTTCAACTAATATTTCAGCAACATCCCTTTGGGCCACGGCGCCTACGATTCCACACATGATATTTTCCTTTATTATTTCAATTTAATTTAATTAGCGAACGGCGCGAGTATTACTCTAACGCCATGGGCTGAAATGGTATCGACTGCATCTTGGGTGATGTTGTCATCGGTCACTAACACATTAATCACATCCCAAGGCAGCTCTAGATTGGGGATACGCCGACCAATTTTGGTCGATTCCAAAAGTACCACCACTTCACGCGACATTTCTGCCATCACTTTACTTAAGCCTGTTAACTCGTTAAACGTGGTGGTACCGCGATTAAGATCGATGCCGTCGGCACCGATAAACAGTTGGTCAAAGTTATATGATCGCAGCACTTGCTCTGCCACTTGGCCTTGAAAAGACTCAGAATGGGGATCCCACGTACCGCCGGTCATCAATAATGTCGGTTCATTTTCAAGTTCATGAACGGCATTGGCTAACTGTAATGAATTAGTCATCACCACTAAGCCACGTTTGTCATTGAGTTGCTGGACAATACCTGATGTGGTACTGCCGCTATCGATGATTATCCGGTTATGGTCGCGGATCAGCAGTGCGGCTTTGGCGGCTATCGCTTGTTTATTAAGAGACAGTTTTTCGCTGGCTATTTGGGTCATTTCTTGTGGCACTGACACCGCGCCGCCATAACGTCGTAATAATAGTCCATGGGTTTCAAGCATGGCCAAATCTTTACGAATAGTCACTTCTGAAGTGGCAAATAGATTCGCCAGCTCATCGACACTGACTTCGCCTTGCTCATTAACCAATTTAATGATCGAATGGCGACGTTGTTGGGTGTTACGTTTCGTCATTAAAATTAACTATCTTTCACATAAGTTTCGAAGCGAAAGGTATTTTAACAGCAAATGAAACTTTTTCTAGATCATATAGCCTAAATTTGAAATAAAAGTACAAAAAAGCCTCTTGAGTAAGTAGAGGCTTTTGATGATTAAGAAATGAAACTACTTTGAGTGGATAAAATCTTATTTCTGATTAGAACTTAGTTTCGACAGCAACACTGAAATTACGGTCTTGGCCGATTGTGACCATATTATACTGACCACCTTCAATATAATCGGTATCGAATAGATTTCTGACATTGGCACGAACACTGACGTCTTTGCCCATAATATCCATAGTATAAGCGGCACCAATATCAAAGCGGACATAACCGTCTTTGCTAATGCTGTTATCGGTATTAGCAAAACGCTCACCAACGTAGATAGCACCAAAATTAATTGCCAAACCTTCGGTCATTTCATAGCGAGTCCAGATGTTGGCTGACAATTCTGGAGCATCAACGGGTGTTTTACCTTCTCGCTCATCGCCAGTTTGATATTTGGCATTTAAGTACATCATTGAAGAGGTCATAAACCAGTTATCACTTAATTGGCCTTGGGCGCCGACTTCAAATCCACGATGTTGCTGCTCACCGCCTTGGGTGGTGATATCAGTAAAGGAAGCTATTGGAGTCGGTAATGTCTCAGAGACAGTTATATTTTCAAGGGTGATATCAAATACCGCCGCCGTGAGTAACAAACTATCGTTAAACAGCTCCCATTTGGTGCCGACTTCGTACTGAACACCATATTCAGGCTTTAAATCTAGCTTATCGTTTACATCAAACTGATTACTAACGGCACCTTGTGGGGTAAAGCTCTTTGAATAGTTAACGTAAATGCTGCCATTTTCCATCGGCGAGTAAATAATCCCGAATTTAGGTGATACCGCATAACTGTTCTCACCTAAGCCATCTTTCTTCTGTTCATCGTAACGCACTCCAGCGAGCAACTTCCATTGCTCACTTAATGTCATTAAATCCTGTAAATAGAAGCCGTAGTATTGGTATTCACTTGCAGTGCTTTTTGTACCAAGATGATAATCAATATCTGGCTGTATAAGGGGTTGTCCTGGCATAACCGTTTGAGGGGTACCCCGTACGATTTGTCTCTGATAGAAATAATCTAAATAGTTAGCGCCGATCAACAATTGATGTTGTATTGCCGCGAAATTAAACTCGCCAGTGAAATCGATATAAGCCGTTTTATGTTGCCAGTCGTCATAGCGATCAAATGGTTTAATGTTGTAGCCATTAGTAAAAGGGTCGGTTGTACGTTGCGGCGCAGAGTCGAAACGTTGACGATTAAATTGTTGATCGTTATATCCCCCTTTAACTTTCCACTTATCACTAATATACCAAGTCAGATCAGCACCTAGGTTAGAAATGGTATTATCGGTAAAAGCCCAAGGCGCATCCCAAACGGTTTTATTACTCCCTATAACATTACCTTGGGCATCTAACCAACCACCGGCATCAATACCGGCTTTATCTTGAGTGTGATCGTATTTAACCGATAACAATACATCATCAGTTAAATCAAATTCCATATTAAGATAACCTAACCAACGATCGCGCTGTTGATTTTCTTCGGTAGTGGAATATTCACGCCAGTATTGGGTGTCTTGCTTAACTAACACACCACGATAACGAATACTTTGAGCGTCATTTAAACTCCCTCCAGCATCTATCTTCGCACGAGTAGAGCCGTAACCATCCGTGTCTAAACCGATATTAAGCATAGAGTCATAGGTCGGTTTTTTAGTCACCATATTGACTAAACCGCCAGGGCCAGATTGGCCATACAGCATACTAGAAGGGCCTTTCAATACTTCAACTTGTTGCAGCGTTTCAATAGGTTGTATGTAGTGAGACCATTGCTGGTGGCCATTAATAAGATAACCATTGCCCGAACTTAACTCAAAACCTCGAATACTGAACACTTGGCGGTTCCAGCGTGTCGTCCCCGCTGTTACGCTCGAGTCGTTCACTAACACTTCGGCAAGGTTAGTGGCCAGTTGTTCGTCGGTAACAAAATAGGGGATCACATTGACTGACTGCGGAGTATCCATGAGGTCGATATCACCACGCATAGCGCCAGATGCTGTACCGACTTTATAATCGTTAAAAGTACGACCGGTAACATTAATGCGCTCTATGTTTGCATCACTCGAGACCTCTGCCATCACAGGCATAGTCATTAATACCGAACCGACGGCCAAACCTATAACTGAATATTTATACACCATTGCCAACACCTCAATTAAACCTTTAACTTTAGAATTAACGGTAATATAAATGAGAAGCGTTTGTATTTAAGGTTCTTTACACAAACTTACAATCTGTTGCGATATAGATCAAAACTATTTAAAACCAATAGATTGAAAACCACATATAGGTTAACTCAAGCTTAATTTATTTTTAATCAGTTATTTTCTATACAGAATAAATAAACAACAAAAATGTTAAAACAAAAAAACGGCATATAGCCGTTTTTTTGTATTGGTTTAAAACTTACTTTTTAATTTTTAACGGACGTTGCCAACCCGTAATATGGCGCTGCTTAACGCGGGTAATAACCAATTCATCTTCGCCGACATCTTTAGTAATAGTAGAACCAGCACCAAGGGTGGCATTTTTACCAATAGTCACGGGGGCAATTAATTGGGTATCACTACCGACAAATACGCCATCTTCAATGGTGGTAATAAACTTATTGGCACCATCGTAATTACAGGTGATGGTACCGGCGCCAATGTTCACCCCAGCGCCTATTTGGGCATCACCTAAATAGGCTAAGTGGCCTGCTTTAGAGCCCTTACCTAACACGCTTTTTTTAATTTCAACGAAGTTACCAATGTGGGCATCTTCTTTAAGCTCTGCCCCAGGGCGTAAACGCGCAAAAGGTCCTGCACTCGCAGCGGGTCCAAGCTTGGCGCCTTCTACAATAGTATAGGGTTTAATTTCAGCATTATCGGCAATCTGGCAATCTATAAGAATCGCTCCTGCGCCAATAGTGACGTTATTACCCAAGGTGACTTTACCTTGGAATATCACATTGATATCAATCATCACGTCCATACCTACGCTTACATCACCGCGAATATCGATACGAGCAGGATCGCGCAAGTTAGCCCCTTCGAGCATCAGTTTTTCAGCAGCACGCGCTTGATAAGCTCGTTCTAATTGCGCTAGTTGTACGCGATTATTAGCACCTTCAACTTCGATAGACGATTGCGGCTGTGAGGTAGTAATTTCAACGCCATCAGCTTTAGCCATGCCAATAATGTCAGTAAGATAATATTCGCCTTGAGCATTATTATTCGATAAACGCTTTAACCACGCTTTTAGCTGCTTACCGGGTACCGCCATGATGCCGGTGTTCACTTCGTTAATTTTTAGCTGTTCAGCGTTGGCATCTTTTTGTTCAATAATGCCGACTACGCTGCCATGCTCACGCACAATACGACCATAACCGCTAGGGTTAGGTAAATTAACCGTCAAAATAGCGAGGCCATTTACAGGGCGAGCAGCCAATAATGCTTCTAGGGTTGATTGCTGAATAAGCGGCACATCGCCATATAGGATCAAAACGGTATCGTGGTCATTAATGTTTGGGGTTGCTTGCGCGACCGCATGGCCGGTCCCCAGTTGTTCTGCTTGTAATACCCAGTTTAATGCTTGCTCACCTAATGCTGTTTGTAACCTATCTGCGCCATAGCCATACACTAATTGAATTGCAGATGAGCCTAATGAATTAGCCGTATCTATCACGTGTTGCACCATACTTTTATGGGCAATAGGATGCAGCACTTTAGGCAGATCTGAGCGCATCCGAGTTCCTTTTCCTGCAGCTAAGATCACAACATTTAACGACATTAAGCATTCCTTTATTGAACCGATAGAGATTGGCTGACATTTTAACGGAATATCGCCAAAAGTAAAAATAGAGCGAGGGAATTTAACCCATAAAAAAGGCGACTCATAAGAGTCGCCTTTTAAGCGTCAAATAATCAGATTATCTGGTGATATTTTTCTTGATGGTTTCAACAACACGTAATTGAGCCAAAGATTTGGCTAATTCGATTACAGCAGCTTCGTAATTGAAGTCAGATCCAGCATTAGCAATTGCTTGCTCAGCATGTTCTTTAGCTTCTAAAGCCGCTTTCTCATCAATATCATCGGCACGTAATGCTACATCAGCAAGTACTGAAATTGCAGTAGGTTGTACTTCCAGTAAACCACCTGAAAGATACAACACTTCTACACTGCCATCTTGCATGATAAAGCGCGCCATACCAGGCTTAATTTTTGTTAGTAACGCAACATGGTTAGGCATAATGCCTAACTCACCTTCAGCACCATTAACTTCAAAGAAGCTAACTTGGCCATGAAAGATGCTGCTTTCTGCACTAACAATATCAAGTTGGACTGTTTTGGCTGCCATCAAGTTCTCCTTAAAGAACTAAGCTTTACGGCCTAGTTATTTTTTTTTGTTCGCTTTTTCGACAGCTTCATCGATTGAGCCAACCATGTAGAACGCTTGCTCTGGGATGTGATCGAACTCGCCATCCAAGATACCCTTAAAGCCACGAATGGTGTCTTTTAGAGAAACGTACGTACCAGGAGAACCGGTGAAGACTTCTGCTACGAAGAAAGGTTGAGACAAGAAACGCTCAATCTTACGTGCTCGGAATACCATGGTTTTGTCATCATCTGACAATTCATCCATACCCAAGATAGCAATAATGTCTTTCAGCTCTTTATAACGCTGTAATACAGTTTGTACACCGTTGGCAACATCATAATGCTCTTGGCCAACAACCTGAGGATCTAACTGACGTGAAGTCGAATCCAATGGGTCAACCGCAGGGTAAATACCCAAAGAAGCAATTTGACGAGACAATACAACAGTCGCATCTAAGTGAGCGAAAGTTGTTGCTGGTGACGGATCAGTTAAGTCATCCGCAGGTACATATACTGCTTGTACAGAAGTAATCGAACCCGTCTTAGTTGAAGCGATGCGTTCTTGAAGAACACCCATCTCTTCAGCTAGTGTTGGCTGATAACCTACTGCAGAAGGCATACGACCTAATAGTGCAGATACTTCAGTACCAGCTAAGGTGTAACGATAAATATTGTCAACGAACAACAATACGTCACGACCTTCGTCACGGAACTTTTCAGCGATACTCAGGCCGGTTAACGCTACGCGTAAACGGTTTCCTGGAGGCTCGTTCATCTGACCATAAACCATGGCAACTTTGTCTAATACGCCTGAATCTTCCATCTCGTAGTAGAAGTCGTTACCCTCACGGGTACGCTCACCAACACCAGCGAAAACAGAAAGACCAGAGTGAGCTTTAGCGATGTTGTTAATCAGTTCCATCATGTTAACTGTTTTACCAACACCAGCACCACCGAACAGACCTACTTTACCGCCTTTAGCGAAAGGACAAACAAGGTCGATAACCTTGATACCCGTCTCTAATAGTTCAGTTGAAGTTGACTGATCTTCGTATGAAGGCGCAGCACGGTGAATAACATAACGTTCTTCTTCACCGATAGGACCCGCTTCATCGATAGGCTCGCCCAATACATTCATAATACGGCCAAGGGTCTTAAGCCCAACCGGAACATTAATTGGTGAACCTGAGTTTACTACCTCTAGACCACGACGCAGACCATCAGAAGAACCCATAGCGATGGTACGAACAACGCCACCACCTAGCTGCTGCTGAACTTCCAGCACCAAACCATTACATGGGCCTTCGCCAGTGATCTTCAGAGCGTCATATACTCGAGGTACAGAATCTTGTGGAAATTCTACGTCCACAACCGCGCCAATTACTTGGACAACAGTACCTGTGCTCATGATTAATCCTCTAAACTTGATTTCGTTACCTAAACCTAAACCGCTGCAGCGCCTGAGACAATTTCCGACAGTTCTTGCGTAATAGCAGCCTGACGGGCCTTGTTATAGACGAGTTGCAAATCATCGATCATTTCGCCAGCGTTATCTGTTGCCGCCTTCATTGCTACCATACGGGCAGCCTGTTCAGAGGCAATATTCTCAACAACACCTTGATACACTTGAGACTCTACATAACGAGTTAACAATACATCCAAAACTTCTTTTGGATCTGGCTCGTAAATATAATCCCAAGGATAATTAGCTACTTCTTCATCTGACTTAGGTAAAGGTAGCAGCTGTTCGATCACTGGTGTCTGGCTCATTGTATTAACAAACTTGTTAAACACAATGTACAGACGATCCAATTTACCTTCGTTGTAAGCTTTTAACATGACACGTACTGTGCCAATCAAATCAACAAGTTTGGGCGCATCGCCTAAACCTGATGCATGGGCGGATATTTCACCACCGAAGCTTTTAAAAAACTGAACAGAACGGGCACCAATTGGGCAAAACTCAAAATCTGCGCCCTGTTCCTTCCATTTTTTAACGTCTGACACAACCTGTTTAAATAAGTTGACGTTCAAACCACCACAAAGGCCACGGTCGGTCGCTACAACAATGTAACCAACCCGCTTGGCCTCTCTCACCTCTAAATAGGGGTGTTTATACTCGAGAGTACCTCGCGCTACGTGACCGATCACCTTACGCATATTTTCTGCATATGGACGGCTTGCTCTCATGCGTTCCTGCGCTTTGCGCATTTTGCTGGCAGCTACCATTTCCATAGCGGAAGTGATCTTCTGAGTATTTTTAATACTCGCGATCTTGGTTTTAATCTCTTTAGCGTTGGCCATCTCTACTCTCCAATCTGGGACCTGAGGTGCCTAATGACACCCCTTGTTCATTATTACCAGGTTTGGGTTTCAATGAACTTGTCTAAGCCTGCCTTTAACTCACCTTCGATATCAGCGTTATAATCGCCAGTAGCATTGATGGTATTAAATAGGTCAGCATGTTGACTGTTCATGTATGAAAGCAGAGCGGCCTCGAAGCGACCAATTTCATTTAAAGCAACACCTTTAAGGTAGCCTTTTTCAGCTGCGAAAATAGACACAGACTGTGCTGCAACGCTCATAGGAGCATATTGCTTTTGCTTCATTAATTCGGTTACACGCTCACCATGCTCAAGTTGAGCACGTGTTGCATCATCTAAATCAGATGCAAACTGTGAGAACGCAGCAAGCTCTCGATACTGTGCAAGAGCAGTACGAATACCACCTGACAGTTTCTTGATGATTTTAGTCTGCGCAGCACCACCAACACGAGAAACTGAAATACCTGGGTTAACAGCTGGACGTAAGCCCGAGTTAAACAAATCAGTTTCAAGGAAGATCTGACCATCTGTAATAGAAATTACGTTAGTCGGTACGAACGCTGATACATCACCAGCTTGGGTTTCAATAATAGGCAAAGCGGTTAACGAACCCGTTTGACCTGTTACTGCACCTTTAGTGAACTTTTCTACATAATTTACGTTTACGCGTGAAGCACGCTCTAGTAAACGAGAGTGTAGATAAAATACGTCACCTGGGTAGGCTTCACGTCCTGGTGGACGCTTCAATAGCAATGAAATTTGACGGTAAGCAACTGCTTGCTTAGACAAATCATCATATACGATTAAAGAATCTTCACCGCGGTCACGGAAGTATTCACCCATAGAACAACCAGAATATGGCGCTAAAAATTGCAGTGCTGCAGTTTCAGAAGCAGATGCAACAACTACGATAGTGTTAGCTAATGCGCCATGTTCTTCAAGCTTTCGCACTACGTTAGCAATGGTAGAAGCTTTCTGACCAATGGCAACATAGACACACTTAATGCCTGAATCTTTCTGGTTGATAATTGCATCGATTGCCATCGCTGTTTTACCAGTCTGACGGTCACCAATGATCAATTCACGTTGACCACGACCAATAGGGATCATGGCATCAACGGCTTTATAACCAGTTTGAATTGGTTGTGATACAGACTTACGTTCAATAACACCAGGGGCAATCACTTCAACAGGAGAGAAACCATCGTTTTCGATAGGTCCTTTACCGTCAATAGGCTCACCTAGAGTGTTAACAACGCGGCCAAGTAGACCACGACCCACTGGTACTTCAAGAATACGACCAGTGGTTCTAACTTTATCGCCTTCTGCTAAATTAGCATAAGGCCCCATCACTACGGCGCCGACAGAATCACGTTCTAAGTTCAACGCGATTGCAAAACAGCCACCAGGCAGTTCGATCATTTCACCCTGCATTACATCGGCAAGGCCGTTAATGCGAATGATGCCGTCACTTACTGCAACGATTGTACCTTCGTTGCGAGCTTCACTAACGACGTCGAACTGCTCGATCCGCTGCTTAATCAGATCGCTGATTTCAGTGGAATTCAGTTGCATGCTCAAACTCCCAATTACGACTGCAGCTTATCAGACAATCGCGATAATTTACCGCTTACCGAGCCATCAATGACTAGGTCGCCTGATTTAATAATAACACCGCCAATAAGCGATGCGTCGATGCTGCAATTCAGCTTAACTTTGCGTGCGAGACGTTTCTCTAGAGAAACACTAATTTGTTGCTGTTGCTCAGAGCTTAGCTCAGTAGCAGAAACCACATAGGCCTCAACTTCTTTTGCCCACTCATTACGGTATTCAGCAAAAAGTAGCGATACTGTTGACAGTATCCCTAAACGACCGTTTTCAGCCATTACCTTTATCAGATTTTGACCTTGCTCATTGACTTGTTCACCGCATACTTTAATAAACAGTGAAGCGAGTTCTGTACTCGCTAAAGTACCATTAAGCAGTGGCTTTATTGATTCGTTTTCACTTACCAATGAAGCGAAAGTTAACATTTCTGTCCAACTTTCTACTACTTTATGTTCAACAGCAAAATCAAAAGCTGCCTTTGCGTAAGGGCGAGCGATGGTGCTTAATTCAGCCATAACTCAACTCCCTTAATCAAATTTCAGCAACAAGTTTATTAACAATGTCACTGTGGGCTTCTGGATCAATCGCACGTTCAAGAATCTTCTCTGCACCAATGATGGCTAGAGAAGCAACTTGCTTACGCAAGTCATCTTTCAGGCGATTACGTTCGTTTTCAATTTCTGCTTGACCCTGAGCGATAATTTTCGCTCGCTCAGTTTGAGCTTCAGCTTTAGCTTCGTCAACGATTTGAGCCTTACGCTTATTAGCTTGCTCAATAATGTCGTTGGCAGTTACCTTTGCTTCTTTTAGATGCTCAGTAGCTTTAACTTGTGCTAACTCTAGATCTTTTGCTGCACGGCCGGCATCAGCCAGACCATCAGCAATTTTCTTCTGGCGTTCTTCGATGGCATTCATCAACGGCGGCCATACAAACTTCATGCAAAACCACACGAAGAGAATAAAGGCAACCGTCTGACCGAATAGGGTAGCGTTGAAATTCACAACAGCCTCCTAGTTAGATTAAAGACAGAAGCGTTAATTAAAGCATTGCACCCAATGGGTTAGTAAACAACATAAATAGCGCAATACCGACACCGATCATAGTCACCGCATCTAGTAGACCCGCTACGATGAACATTTTAACTTGTAACATAGGCGCCATTTCTGGCTGACGTGCTGCACCTTCCAAAAACTTTCCACCTAAAAGGCCGAAACCGATAGCTGTTCCTAATGCACCCATACCAATAAGTAGAGCAACAGCAATAGCCGTCATTCCTAATACAGTTTCCATATCTATCTCCAGTATTCTAAATCGTTGTTATTAATGATTTAGGTCAAAAAAATTTTCGGTTATTCTTAATGATCTTCATGAGCCATGCTTAAATAAACAATGGTCAACATCATGAAAATAAATGCTTGTAAGGTAATAATTAAAATATGGAAAATTAACCAACCTAGTTGTAAACCTACACCTAGAGCAGATAACGCCACGTTAGAACCGTACATCAATGCAATAAGAATAAAAATCAACTCACCAGCATACAAGTTACCAAATAGTCGAAGAGCCAATGAAATAGGCTTTGCAACAAGAGTAACTGTTTCTAATAAAAAGTTGACGGGTATCATTGCCCAATGGTTAAAAGGCTGAAGTGTTAATTCTTTTACAAAACCTGAAACACCTTTGACTTTAATGCTGTAATAAATAATCAGCACAAACACACCAATAGCTAAGCTGAAGGTGATGTTAACGTCGGTAGTCGGAACAACTTTTAGGTATGGCACACCCATTAAACTCGCTGCCCAAGGCAACCAATCTACAGGTATCATATCCATGAAGTTCATCATGAAAATCCACACAAAAACTGTCAAGGCTAAAGGTGCAATAACCGGATTGCGGCCGTGAAAAGTTTCTTTCACACTGCTATCAACGAACTCAACAATCATCTCGACAAAACATTGAAATTTGCCAGGAACGCCTGTTGTCGCTTTTTTGCCGGCACTGTAAAACAGCCATAAGAACAACACTCCAAGCCCAACCGAAAAGAACAACGAATCAATGTTCCAAGTCCAAAAGCCAGCCTTTTCACATGCATGGTTCATTGCTAGCCCATTATCGGTAGCACAAACTTGCAGGTTAGTAAGGTGATGTTGGATATAGCTTTGCTGTGTTAGCTCTTCACCAGTTGCAGCCATGATTCATCCCACTTAACTTTGCTTGAAATATAAAGGTGCTATCCAATGTACTACTAACGCTAACGAATAACAGGTAAAAAGTGGCATAAAACCGACTTTTAAATTGATAAACACTAACGAAAACAATGCAATGGTTAACAGCATCTTTACCGCTTCCCCCCAATAAAAGCTTTTAATCACTTTTACTGCTGAGCTTGCTCCACTATGAGAGAAAGCTAGGGTTGCGAATACAAAATTAGGAAGTACAGCAATTACACCACCTGCTAGTGCAGATAAGCCATGCAGTGCTCCCCACATAACGAAAAATAATATTGAAATAATACTCGCCACTGCCGCTTGTACCAGCACTAATTTATAGGCTGCTAACCTGCCACGACGCGCCAAAACATTACTCAACTTTATATCTCCGCATTAATACCTTTTGTGGTCCTAATGTTAAATTTAATATATTAAACTAGCCTTAAGATCCAAAAAGCCTGCAAAGTATACCTTTTCGCGCTTTGTTTGCAACGTTGATGATAGTAAAACAGCTATGTAATGCACTATTACGCACTTAATAATCAAAAACAAAAAACAGAGCTATGTCGCAAACTTACTAATGAAATTGGTTTAATCCACATTTCAACGAATTTTACTTAAAATCCCGTCTAATTCAGTAAGGTTCTGATAGTTTATAACAATTTTCCCTTTACCTTTGCTGCCATGATTAATGGCAACCTTGGCACCGAGTTTTTCAATTAACTCTTGCTCTAAGCGACTAACATCATGATCTTTAGCTGGTGTTTCGGCTTCTTTAGCAGGATTTAAGACTTTATTAACTAATCGTTCAGTTTCTCGAACAGTCATTTCTTTTGACGCGACTAATCGAGCTAAATTTGTCTGTTCATCACCCTCTACAGCCAATAATGCACGGGCATGGCCCATGTCGATGTCACCATTTTCTAACAAACGTTTAACAGGCTCGTTGAGGCTATTTAAGCGTAATAAATTAGACACGCTTGCACGAGACTTACCAACAGCATCGGCTACTTGTTGGTGGGTTAACTCAAACTCTTCAAGTAATCGTTGCAGTGCGATGGCTTCTTCCATTGCATTAAGATCTTCACGCTGAATATTCTCAATAAGGGCGATGGCGACAGCAGCATCATCTGCCACTTGCTTAACAATACAGGGGACTTTATCAAGTTTGGCTAATTGAGCGGCACGCCAGCGACGTTCACCGGCGATGATTTCATAGTTAGTTTCAGATATTTTACGGATAACAATCGGTTGGATTACACCTTGAGCACGGATCGATTCAGCCAACTCTTCTAACGCTTCTGATGACATATCTTTACGAGGTTGATATTTACCCGGCTGTAATAAATCAAGATCTAGGTGAATTAAATCACTTAATCTAGCTGATTGTTGCTGTTCTTCTGCTTGTTCGCTTTTAAGACTTGCGGCATTACTATGATTTAATAAGGCATCCAAGCCTTTACCTAAACCGCGTTTTTTTAAGGTCATTTTTGTATCCTACGCTTGTTTTGGTTGAGTTTGCTGTTCCGCACGACGTATTATTTCACCGGCTAGGGCTAAATATGCTTTGGCTCCAGCACTTGATTTGTCGTAATACATGGCAGGTGCACCAAAACTAGGTGCTTCAGCTAAACGAACATTTCTAGGTATGACGGTACGATACACTTTTTCACCAAAATGCTGCTTGAGTTGATCAGATACATCATTTGATAAACGATTGCGCGGATCATACATGGTGCGCAAAATACCTTCTATGCTCAACGTAGGGTTAACCATAGCACCGAGCTTAGTTATAGTATCAATTAACGCTGTTAAGCCTTCTAGGGCATAATATTCGCATTGCATTGGTACTAGAACCGAATCAGCGGCAGACATGGCGTTTACCGTTAGCATATTGAGCGATGGCGGGCAGTCTATAAAAATATAGTCATAATCATCTTTGATCGACGCTATTGCATTACGTAAACGGATCTCTCGAGCATAAAATTCCATCAATTTAATTTCTGCCGCGGTGACATCACTATTACCTGCGATCAAATCATATTTACCTACGGTATTTTTAATCACGATATCGGCAAACGGTTTTTCTTCGACTAATAATTCATAAGCGGTATTCTCGACTTCATATTTATCAACGCCACTGCCCATAGTCGCATTGCCTTGAGGATCTAAATCGATCAACAACACTTTACGCTTTGTGGCGGCAAGTGATGCGGCTAAATTAACGCAAGTTGTTGTTTTTCCAACGCCACCTTTTTGGTTGGCTACGGCAATTATTTTACCCACAATGTCATCCTGTCTTAAAATTATTGATGTCCGGTTAGCTTAATTAGCGAAAGAAATGCGTGTTATTGCTTGGCTATTTTTAATAAATGTCGCTGTTCATCTAACGTTGGAACATGCAATACAATAGTTTCTACCAACGAAAATCCTGCTGGTATCTGTTGTAATTCTTGCTGATTTAACTGGCCTTTTAACGCATAAAAAATGCCTTTTTCAGTCGGTAAATGGTGACACCAACTTAGCATATCTTGAATAGATGCAAATGCTCTGCTTAATACACCGTCAAATTTAATCTCTGGGTTATAAGCTTCAACACGACTTTCAACTGGAGTAATATTATTGATTTTTAGTTCGAACTGAACCTGTTTTTGAAAACGGAACCGTTTGCCTAAACTATCAAGCAATACAAACTGCTTATCTGGATTCATAATCGCTAATGGGATCCCAGGTAAACCAGGGCCGGTTCCTACATCGATAAAATGCTGTCCTTCAAGGTAAGGAGAAACCGTTAAGCTGTCCATAATATGGCGGATTAGCATTTGCTCAGGATCGCGAACGGAGGTGAGGTTATAAGCCTTATTCCATTTATCAAGCATTTCAACAAAACCTATTAATTGTTTTTGTTGTAATTCGGTGGCCGACATTTTAATTTCAGCTAAATAGGTTTTAAGTTGGGCAGATAACACAGAAAGCCTCGTAGGTTGCATGATAACGACGGCAGTTATTATGAAGCCGTAAAAGCACTAAGGGAAGCCTTATGGCTTCCCTTGTGTTATTGAGTTGAAAAAATTACAACATTTATGCGATTTTGCGCAATAAACCTCGTTTTTTCAAATGCACTAGCAAAATAGAGATTGCTGCAGGTGTAATTCCTGGGATCCTTGATGCTTGTCCAACGGTATCGGGTTTATGGTTATTGAGTTTTGCGATCACTTCATTTGACAGGCCTGGTACTTGTTGATAATCCAAATCAAGTGGCAATAACGAGTTTTCATGACGAATAGCTTTATCAATTTCATCTTGCTGACGCTGAATATAACCCGAGTATTTAACTTGAATTTGTACTTGCTCAGCCGCTTGCGGATCATCAAGACCAGGACCAAAACCCTCTAATGACATTAGCTTCGCATAATCCATTTCTGGACGACGTAGTAAATCTTCAAATGATGCTTCACGAGAAATAGGCGCATTTAATTCTGGATTAAGTACGCCTAATAAAGGTGAATTAGTATGAACCCATTGGCTACGTAAACGCTGAAGTTCCAATTCGATCGATTCTCTTTTTTCTATAAATAATTTCCAGCGATTGTCATCAACTAATCCAAGTTCACGGCCTTTTTCTGTTAAGCGTAAATCGGCATTGTCTTCGCGAAGCAATAAACGGTATTCCGCACGACTGGTAAACATGCGGTAGGGTTCTTTGGTTCCTAAGGTTGATAAATCATCAACAAGTACGCCAAGGTAAGCTTCATCACGACGAGGACACCAAGCCGTTTTGCCTTGAACTTGCAGTGATGCATTCATCCCAGCAAGTAAACCTTGTGCTCCGGCTTCTTCGTAACCTGTAGTGCCGTTAATTTGACCGGCGAAAAAGAGTCCTTCAATGGCTTTGGTTTCTAATGAGTTTTTAAGATCTCGTGGATCAAAATAATCATATTCAATGGCATAACCTGGCCGAATAATTTCAGCGTTTTCCATGCCTTTAATCGAACGTACTAAATTTAGCTGTACATCAAATGGTAAGCTGGTTGAGATACCGTTTGGGTAGATCTCATTGGTGCTTAGCCCTTCTGGCTCAATAAATATTTGATGTGACGATTTGTCTGCAAAACGGTGGATCTTGTCTTCGATAGATGGGCAATAACGTGGCCCAACACCTTCTATCACGCCAGAATACATCGGACTTCTATCAAGTCCTCCACGAATTATCTCGTGGGTATTTTCATTGGTATGAGTAATAAAACATGAAACTTGTCTTGGATGCTGGCTGACATTACCCGTAAATGACATTACAGGTAACGGTGTATCACCTTTTTGTTCGGTCATTTGTGAAAAATCAATGGTGTTTGCATCAATGCGTGGTGGTGTACCGGTTTTCAAGCGGCCAACACGGATATTTAATTCGCGTAAGCGATTAGCCAATGCAATCGCGGGTGGATCACCGGCTCTGCCACCGCTATAATTTTGCAGTCCAATGTGAATTTTACCGCTTAAAAAAGTGCCCGTGGTTAGCACTATTGCAGGTGCTTCGAAAGCTAAGCCCATTTGAGTTACTACACCAACAACTTTATCATTTTCAACAACGAGGTCATCAACAGCCTGTTGGAAAATACGTAAATTAACTTGGTTTTGTAAAATATGTTGGATTTTTTGACGATACAGCGCTCTGTCTGCTTGGGCTCGTGTTGCACGAACTGCTGGCCCTTTGCTTGAATTTAATGTTCTAAATTGGATACCAGCAAAGTCTGTTGCCGTTGCCATTGCCCCACCCAATGCATCTATTTCTTTCACTAAATGGCCTTTACCAATGCCACCGATAGCTGGATTACAAGACATTTGGCCAAGCGTGTCGATGTTATGAGTTAACAATAATGTTTTTGAGCCCATTCTTGCCGCTGCAAGTGCTGCTTCAGTTCCGGCATGACCACCACCAACAACAATTACATCAAACCGTTCATGAAAATGCATTATCTGACCTTTGATTGCTAAGTAAGTTAAATTTGAATCTACCCTTTTTTCGATTGGATCATTTTAGCACTTGCTTGTCTGAACGTGAACGATCATTTTTCACTGATTGATCAAGATGGCGTTTGCTTAATAGATCTTAAGATCTTTATATAGATCTTTTTATTATACTTATTATTAGGATCGGACTTTTCTGTTGATAACTTTTATTTTTCTTTATAATCATATAGTAATGCAAAACCTAACCTGTTATTTGATCGCGATCAAACTCAAGATAACATGGGGACAGATCGGGGGGTTATCCACAAGGGTGATCATTGAGCGGATCGGACCGTGAATAGTACAGAGTTATGATCGCTAAAAATAATAGCTTATCCACAAAGTTATACTAAAAAAGAGTATATTGTGGATAAGTGTAATCTAATCTGTGAATGGATCATTATTTATTCAGGATATGATCGCGTTTACTGACATTTAGATAAGATGTTGCCATTGCAATAACCACGCTAGAGCGGGTTCTTCCGGTATTGGATCTTGTTGTACATCGATTTGGATCTTATCCACAATAGCTTTAGATCCATTTTGTAAAAGCAGTTCGGTGATCATTTCAGGTCCTTGGCAGAAAGTATCGTAGCTTGAGTCCCCTATTGCACACAAAGCGAACTGGATATGGCTAAGATCGGGTATTTCGATCATTAATTGTTTATAAAAAGGAACGATATTATCAGGTAGATCGCCTGCTCCATGAGTAGAACTGACAATGATCCACAGTGAAAAATCACCTAATTCATCGATATTTGGCTCTATAAATACCTCTGTTTGGTGATTTAACTCAGCAAGTTGAGCTGCCATTTCATCGGCAACATACTCTGAACCCCCTAATGTTGTGCCTACTAATAATGCGATTTTTGCCATTTTAACTCCGAATGATTAATTATATTTGTCCATTATACGCCCATTTTTCATTACCCTGTGTGGCTAACCTCAGTCGTGTATTAGGCTGAATGTAACCATCAAACAACCGGTTTAAATGACTCTTGCTGAAGAAACACGACAGATAGCTGAGTTTGCATGGGGGTCTGAGAGGGTGATGTTATGGGTTGATGACTTATTCTGGCTTATTTACTTTCGATTTGTCCCCTTTAGCTACATAGATCACCCTATTAATGTCGTTAGAGGTCCATATCCTGATGATCGCGCCAAGCATAATATACTCATGCGTGGCGTTTTTCAGGGCCATGAGCGGTACCGTGGGAATGACCTATGTTGCAGTGGCTAATATGTTTGGGGCGGCAAGGGGCTATTTTCGGTTGGGAATTAATCATTAATATATTGATTAATAATAAAAAACGAGCTATCTAGGCTCGTTTTATTATCTGCTTATAGACTTTATAACCGTGCTAGGTGTTTTGCATGAAAACGCAGATGGTCTTCTATAAACGTTGCGATAAAATAATAGCTGTGGTCATAGCCTGGTTGCATTCTTAGCTCAAGCGGATAACCTTTGGCTTTAGCCACTTGTACTAAGGCTTGTGGTTTGAGTTGCTCGTCTAAAAAATTGTCGTTGCTGCCTTGGTCCACTAGCGCGGGGACAAAGTGTTGACTATGGTTCATTAACTCACAACTGTCATATTGAGCCCATTGCTTTTGATCATCCCCCAAATAACCGCGAAAGGCTTTGATCCCCCAAGGGCAGTCTATTGGATGACAAACAGGGCTAAACGCTGACACACTTTGGTATCGCTGTGGATTTTTTAAGGCGATGGTTAATGCACCATGACCCCCCATCGAATGGCCACTGATACTGCGCTGTGTTGTTACCGGAAAGTGGGCTTCAATCAATGCTGGCAGTTCGTTCACTACATAATCATACATTTGATAATGCTGCTTAAATGGTGGTTTTGTGGCATTAAGATAAAATCCTGCCCCTAAGCCAAAGTCATATGCGCCGTCTTTATCATCTGCGACACCTTCCCCTCGCGGGCTGGTATCGGGTGCCACAATTGCTATTCCTAGTTCGGCAGCGATGCGCTGTGCGCCCGCTTTTTGCATAAAGTTTTCATCAGTACAGGTGAGCCCTGACAACCAATATAACACCGGTACTTTTTGGCTTTCTGCTTGTGGCGGTAAGTAAATGGCAAAGCGCATAGTGCAATTAAGTGCGCTTGATTGATGACTATATTGTTTATGCCAACCACCAAATGCTTTGGTACTGCTGATACTTTCAATGGTCATTAAGTGTCCTTATTTGTCAGCAAGCAGTTAAGCAGTCTGAATGCTTAACTGCGCCTGCGATGATGAATTAAGCGTTACTTGGCAAAGTGAATTACACTGCGAATACTTTCGCCTTTGTGCATTAACTCAAACGCATGGTTAATATCTTCAAGACCCATAGTGTGGGTAATAAAGTGGTCTAGTTTGAATTCGCCCGCTAAGTATTGTTCAACAATACCGGGTAACTCGCTGCGTCCTTTTACCCCACCAAATGCACTGCCACGCCATACACGACCCGTGACCAACTGGAATGGGCGGGTTGATATTTCTTGGCCTGCGCCGGCAACTCCAATAATGACCGATTCGCCCCAACCTTTATGACAACATTCTAATGCACTGCGCATCACATTGACGTTACCGATACATTCAAACGAGAAATCCACGCCGCCATCGGTCATTTCTACAATCACTTCTTGAATCGGCTTATCAAAGTTTTTAGGGTTAATGCAATCGGTTGCCCCTAATTTTTTAGCCAATTCAAATTTAGATTCATTAAGATCTATACCAATAATACGGCTGGCACCTGCCATGGTGGCACCAATAATTGCAGATAAACCAATACCGCCTAGACCAAAAATAGCCACAGTATCGCCTTGTTGAACTTTAGCTGTCTTTAGAACAGCGCCCATTCCAGTGGTAACACCACAACCGAGAAGACACACTTCTTCAAGTGGCGCGGTTGGATTCACTTTTGCTAACGATATTTCTGGTAATACTGTGTATTCCGAGAACGTTGAGCAACCCATATAATGGAAAATAGGTTGGCCATCTTTAAAGAAACGTGTAGTGCCGTCTGGCATTAACCCTTTTCCTTGAGTAGCGCGAACCGCGCTGCAAAGATTGGTTTTACCAGAAGTACAAAACTTACAAACACCGCATTCAGCGGTATACAGCGGAATAACATGATCGCCTACTTTTACGCTAGTGACACCGTCACCGACCATATGAACAATGCCGCCGCCTTCATGACCAAGAATCGCTGGGAATACGCCTTCAGGATCATCGCCTGAAAGTGTGAATGCATCTGTGTGACAAACGCCTGATGCCACAATTCGTACCATGACTTCACCTGGTTTTGGGTACATTACATCGACTTCTTCTACCGATAGTGGCTGACCAGGTCCCCAAGCAATTGCGGCTTTTGACTTAATAAATTGTGCTGACATAAATGATTTCCTTAACATTAGCTACCATGGTCGACATGGCTGATCGTAATAACTTCAGTGTAGTGTATTTAGCCATTGTATTTGTTTATCATATAATGATAATTAGCTTGTTTTACAAATGACTTTTACGAGAATGTAATAATGATGAAGTGGGAAGGTATTTTTGAATTTGTTGCCGTGGCCGAAACCAACAGTTTTACGGCTGCAGGTAAGCGTTTGGGTATTTCTACTGCGCAAGTGAGTCGACAAATCAGCCAGTTGGAAAATCGTTTAAACACCAAATTATTTTATCGCACCACCCGTAAGGTATCACTAACTGAAGAAGGCATGGTTTATTATCAGCATTGTCGTCAAGTGTTAAACAGTCTTGATGAAGCAGAGCGAGCTATTTCAAGTTTAAAAGATAAACCGCAAGGCTTGATTAGGATTACCGCGCCAGTGACCTACGGTGAAAAATTTATTATGCCGATAGTAATTGATTTTATGCAGCAATATCCTGACATTGAAGTGGTTTGCGAATTAACAAATCAACAACTTGATTTGGTTGATGGTGGTTATGATTTAGCTATTAGGCTTGGGCGTTTACTCAATTCCAGCATGATGGCAAAACGATTAACCAATAGACGCCAGTACGTGTGCGCCGCACCGAGTTATATTGCTAAATACGGTACACCTTATGCTTTATCTGAACTGACTCAACATAACTGCTTAATTGGCAGTCAGCCTCATTGGCATTTTGTTGAAAAAGGCAAACCTAAGACGGTAAAAGTGCATGGATCTTTGGCATGTAGTAGCGGCTTGAGTTTATTGAATGCGGCAATTTTGGGTTTGGGTATAGTGCAGTTACCGGGATATTACGTCAATGATGCCATTGCTGAGGGGCGATTGGTTGTATTACTTGCACCTTTTCAACAACCAAAAGAAGGCATTTGGGCTTTGTATCCGCACAATCGTCATTTATCACCAAAGGTGAGATTGTTGGTCGATAAGTTATCGCAAGAGTTATCATTAAAGTGATTCAATCACTGATAAATTTAGCTCATAGTCCGTAAAAACCGCGCTATTTGAGCTTTAGGAAGACTGGATATTTTGTTGACCATATCAATGGTAATCGGTTGTTTTGGAAGTTGTTGCTGCAATACTTCTATTTGATGTAACCATAAATGACTTGTCATGGTGGCGTCGGCTAATGCGCGGTGAAATACGCCATCGTTAGGTAACTGATGATGATCCACTAGCGTGCCGAGCTTATGATTGGGGGCATCTTGGCTTATGCGGCGAGATAACAATAAAGAGCAGCAAAAGATCCCTGAATATTTCAGCTTGTGTTGGCTAAATTCAGCATCGAGAAACTTCTTATCAAAGCTGGCATTGTGTGCCACCAAATTAAATCCATCGATAAATTTGGCAAATTGTCCCATTACTTGCTTTGACACTGGGGCATGTTTGAGCATGTCGTTGCTGATACCTGTGTATTGTTCAATAAAGCTATTGACTCGCCGACCAGGATTAATAAGTTCCTGAAAGGTATCGACTATTTGACCATCGACCAATTTTACCGCGCCGATTTCAATGGCACGGTCACCATTATCGGGTGATAAACCTGTGGTTTCAAAATCGAGCACCACAACTTGGTTAGCGAGTGTTGTCATTAATATTGTCTACTTATTTACCGATACAAAATGAACTAAAAATCTTGCCGAGCAAATCATCTGAGGTAAATTTACCGGTGATTTCAGATAAGGCTATTTGTGTCATTCGAAGCTCTTCAGCCAGTAATTCACCGGCTAAATACACTTCAAGCTGTTCTTTACCTAGCTGTAAGTGACTTGCGGCAAGATCGAGTGCTTCTAAATGGCGACGACGGGCAATAAAGCCACCCTCTAAGTTACTTTGGTAACCCATTAATGATTTGAGATGTTGCTTTAACTCATCAACACCTAAACCTGTTTTGGCCGATATCCGATAAACGTTATTGCCCTGTTCTTCGGTTTTGTCTAAGGTTTCACCGGTTAAATCGGCTTTATTACGTACGACTGTAACCCCAAGTTTTGCCGGTAGGCGGTCGATAAAATCTGGCCAAATCTCGTGAGGGTTCACGGCATCGGTTGTGGTGCCATCGACCATAAACAATACTCTATCTGCTGCGGCTATTTCGGCCCATGCGCGTTCAATACCAATTTTTTCAACAGTGTCGAGCGTATCTCGTAATCCTGCTGTATCTATTATGTGAAGTGGCATACCGTCTAAGTGAATGTGTTCGCGTAGCACGTCGCGAGTCGTACCGGCAACTTCCGTTACAATAGCCGATTCTTTACCTGCTAACGCATTCAGTAAGCTAGATTTACCGGCATTTGGGCGACCGGCAATAACAACTTTCATGCCTTCGCGGATAATAGAACCTTGCTTGGCGCTGGCTTGTACCGTGTCTAATTTATTGATGATTTTATATAACGCGTTGGCGATTTTACCATCGGATAAAAAATCGACTTCGTCATCGGGGAAATCAATTGCGGCTTCCACATATAAACGTAGGTTGGTGACTTGGTCGACAAGCTCATAGACTTCTTTTGAGAATTCACCTTGTAGTGACAACAATGCACTTTTCGCAGCCTGTTCACTGGTGGCATCGATTAAGTCTGCAATGGCTTCTGCCTGAGTTAAATCGAGCTTATCGTTCATAAAGGCTTGTTCGCTGAATTCACCTGGTCTAGCAATGCGAATACCATCGATTTCCATGACGCGCTTGATTAGCATGTCGAGCACAATTTGACCACCATGACCTTGTAGTTCAAGTACATCTTCGCCAGTAAAGGAATTGGGTCCTTTAAAAAATAGCGCAATACCTTGGTCAATAACCTTACTGTCAGCACTGTTAAAGTCACAATATTCAGCGTAACGCGTTTTTGGCACATGGCCAATAATGGCGGTTGCAACATTAGTGGCTAAGTTACCAGAAATACGAATGATGCCTACGCCACCTCGTCCGGGGGCGGTCGCTTGTGCCACAATAGTGTCTGTTGTCACGGTAGTACCTATAAAATTGATAAAGGAAAAGGCGGCTAATCAGCCGCCTTTTTAATCAGTTATACAACATTGAGCTTAGGCTTATTTTATGCCATTTTTCTCAAGGCCGGCATAAATAATCTTCTGCTGAGTAATGGCAACTAAGTTACCTACTAACCAGTAAAGTACTAGACCTGCTGGGAACCATAAGAAGAAGACGGTAAAGATAACGGGCATCCACTGCATCATTTTTACTTGCATAGGATCCATCGTTGGCGCAACCGGTTGCATTTTCTGCATTAAAAACATCGACAAGCCCATTAATAATGGCAAGACGTAGTATGGATCTTGTACCGATAAGTCGTTAATCCATAGCATGAATGGCGCATGGCGTAATTCATAGCTTTCTAGCAGCACCCAGTAAAGCGCGATAAAGATTGGCATCTGTAACAAAATAGGTAAGCAACCTCCCATAGGGTTTACTTTCTCTTTCTTGTACAGCTCCATCATCGCTTGACCCATCTTCTGACGGTCATCGCCAAAGCGTTCTTTCATCTCAGTCATTTTTGGCTGCAGATTACGCATTTTGGCCATCGAAGTGTATTGCTTCTTGGTCAGGGGATATAAGCCACCACGTACCGTTAGGGTAATCAAAATAATTGCTACACCCCAGTTACCCACAAATGATTGATAGAACATCAATAACCAATGGATTGGAATGGCTAACCACCATAAGAAACCGTAATCAACAACCAAGTTTAAGGTTTCAGAAATAGCTGAAAGCGCTTTTTGATTTTTAGGGCCGACATAAAACTGTGAGCTAATATCTTGTGTGACGCCTGGTGCAATATCATATACCGCGCCGCGAAAACCTATATTGGCTAGACCACCAGAGACTCTTGAGAAAATGGTGTTTGAATCTATTGCTGGCGGAACCCAAGCTGACACAAAGTAATGTTGTAGCATTGCTGCCCAACCACCTAATGTGACTTTAGCAAGATTCTTATCAGCCATATCGTCAAAATTATATTTCTCATAACGAGTATCTTCAGACGAGAAAGCACCACCACGATAAGTCGGCATAATCATGCTGCTTTCTGATTCTTTAATCGTTTGCTTAATTTGACCATACATTTGCACTTGTAACGGTGCCGTTGAGGTGTTGTTGATAGTGTAATCTACGCCGACATCATACTGACCACGGGTAAACGTAAAGGTTTTTACGTAGGTGACACCGTTGTCTGCTGTAAAAGTAAATGGCACTGTTAATGTGTCTTTGTCTTCAGCTAAAAAATATGAACTGGCTTGAACATTATAAGTTGCACGACCATTAGCACTACTATCAATACCATCACGACCAATAAGGCCACTTTGAGCTATATAAGTGAAATCATTTTGCTGATCTAAAATAACGAAAGGGTCGTTACTGTCTATTTCGCGTTTATGTTCCACTAATGCGGCATAAACAATGTCACCACCAATAGGGCTTATTTTAATAACAAGCTTATCGGTTTTAACGCTAATAAGGTTTTTAGTTGCAGGTAATTCTTCTTGTACCCCAATAACATCTGCTTCTGGAACGTCATCACTGTGTTGTGGGGCGGCGTTAGTTTGGCTAACAGTTTGTGCTGCTGCCGGTTGTGGTGCTTTATCTGTTTGCCATTGTTGCCACATTAAAAAGCTGACAAACAGCAGACCGATTAGCAATATATTGCGTTGAGATTCCATAGCCTATTTATTACACCTGTCATTTTTAGGGGGGACGGGATCACTACCGCCTGCATGTAAAGGGTGACATTTTAATATGCGTTTTATTGCAAACCAACTACCTTTTAGTGTTCCATGTGTTTTTATTGCTTCTATAGCGTAATAAGAACAAGTTGGATT
Organism: Shewanella sp. CAL98-MNA-CIBAN-0140; assembly: GCF_040309905.1. NCBI lineage: Bacteria > Pseudomonadati > Pseudomonadota > Gammaproteobacteria > Alteromonadales > Shewanellaceae > Shewanella > Shewanella sp. CAL98-MNA-CIBAN-0140. The sequence goes on along the minus strand of NZ_JBEOPI010000023.1, from coordinate 40,042 downwards.
AAACCGACAACGCGGTCCCAATAAAGGGCTGATAATAATTTGGTAACCACGGATAACCGTAGTTGCTAGCCATTGTAACGGCGACTGAGTTTGCGCCATAGCTTTTCTACTAATTTGTGTAGTTCTGCATTTTCCATTTCCATCACGCCATTTCTGACTAATACAACGATATCTATATCTGGGATGTCGTGTTGATGTAAACGAAAACTATCTCTTATCACACGTTTGATACGATTACGTTGGTTTGCACGTTTAACAAAACGTTTTGCAACGGTTAACCCTAAACGAGGATGTTGCTCTGAATTTGGAATTGCGAGCAGAGTTATTTCAGCAGAGGATGCTTTGATTGGATTGGAGAATACAGATTTAAATTGCGCGGGAGTTAACAAACGTAACTCCCGCGAAAAGGTATAGCTAGTCACCTGGTTATCTACTTATGCAGATAAACGAGTGCGACCTTTCGCACGACGACGTGCAAGTACCTTACGGCCACCTACAGTAGCCATACGAGCGCGGAAGCCGTGAGAACGCTTGCGCTTCAGGTTGCTAGGTTGAAAAGTACGTTTACTCATTATGGCAATCCGTCTTTGTTAGTGAATTTTCCTTATCTCCAAAATTAGAGTTAAGGGTAAAAAAGAGGCAGAATTGTAATCACTTTAAGTACTGTCGTCAATAACGAAAGTACTTATATAATAAATTTATGCCAATCTTTATTTGAAGCTACTAACGATTAAGCACCATAAGATGTGGATAAGTCTGTGTACAGACACTATATCTTGTGGATCTTTCATTGTTTCAGTAGATCAAAGAATCGCTATTATAGATCAAGGTGGATCGGTTAATAAAGCTGGATTTGCTTGAAATTCACAATTAATCGATCGTTTTCGATCTTTGATGATCATCGATTTATACATAGAATGATCACGCTGGGGATAAATCTGCTTTTAAGGATAGCGATCATAGTGATCTCACTATAGAATACATCTCCTTTGTTTAAAGATATTTGGGGATAAATAAGTGGCGGTTTCACTTTGGCAACAATGTATCGGCAGACTGCAAGACGAGTTATCAGCGCAGCAGTTCAGTATGTGGATCCGTCCGTTACAGGCTGAAATGGATGGTGATACATTGGTTTTGTATGCGCCAAATCGTTTTGTGCTGGATTGGGTACGCGATAAATACATCAATATCATTAATCAATTTTTTACTGAACAAATGGGCGGTAATGCACCCAAGTTACGTTTTGATATTGGTAGCCGTCCTTCTGCACGCCAAGTTGCGCCAGCGCCTGTAGCTGCTAAGCCTGTGAATCGTCAAACGAAAGCCCAAGTGGGAACGACGTCTTTTAATACCCAGGCCGAACCGATTATCAATCCCAACCACCGCAGTAATATTAACCCAACATATCAGTTTGATAATTTTGTTGAAGGTAAATCGAACCAATTAGGTAAAGCTGCGGCATTGCAAGTATCTGAAAATCCTGGTGGTGCTTATAATCCGTTATTTTTATATGGCGGAACCGGTTTAGGTAAAACCCATTTACTGCATGCTGTGGCCAATGGCATTATTAAAAACAATCCTAATGCTAAAGTGGTATATATGCATTCTGAGCGTTTTGTACAGGACATGGTTAAGGCCTTACAAAATAACGCCATTGAAGAATTTAAACGTTATTACCGCAGCGTAGACGCGTTATTTATTGATGATATTCAATTTTTTGCCAATAAAGATCGTTCACAAGAAGAATTTTTTCATACCTTCAATGCTTTACTAGAAGGTAATCATCAAATTATTTTAACCTCTGATCGTTATCCTAAAGAGATCGACGGGGTAGAAGATCGCTTAAAATCACGTTTTGGTTGGGGGTTAACCGTAGCGATTGAACCGCCGGAGTTAGAAACCCGCGTGGCGATTTTAATGCGTAAAGCACAAGAGAATGGCATTAATTTACCCGATGAAGTGGCTTTCTTTATTGCCAAGCGTTTACGTTCAAATGTACGTGAATTAGAAGGTGCACTAAACCGTGTGATTGCTAATGCTAACTTCACTGGACGTCCTATCACCATCGACTTTGTGCGCGAAGCATTAAGAGATCTCTTGGCACTGCAAGAAAAATTAGTCACTATAGATAATATTCAGAAGACTGTTGCTGAGTACTATAAAATAAAAATGGCAGATATGCTGTCTAAACGCCGTTCTCGCAGTGTGGCAAGGCCTAGACAAGTGGCGATGGCGCTATCTAAAGAACTTACTAACCAAAGTTTACCGGAAATTGGTGATGCTTTTGGTGGTCGTGACCATACGACAGTATTGCATGCTTGTCGTAAAATCGCCCAACTGCGCGAAGAGAGTCATGACATTAAAGAAGATTATGCTAACTTGATTAGAACTTTGTCTTCTTAATTCAGGGATTGTAGACACGATGAAATTTTCAATTGATAGGGACGCCCTGTTAAAACCGTTGCAGCTAGTGTGTGGCGCGGTAGAACGCAGACACAATTTACCTATTTTAGCCAACTTATTAGTTGAAGTTAGTGAGTCCTCACTTAAGCTAACGGGCACTGATTTAGAAGTTGAGTTAGTGGGCCAAGTGGCAATTCATGGTGATATTGATATCGGTCGTACCACCGTTCCAGCCAAAAAATTGCTGGATATTGTTAAGTCATTACCAGAGCAAAGTGAATTAAAAGTCGAACAGCAAGATAATAAATGGTTATTGCGTTCCGGTCGTAGCCGTTTTTCATTGGCAACATTGCCTGCTGAAGATTACCCCAACGTTGAAGAATTCCAAGCAGATATCGAATTTAGCTTAAAGCAAGGCGTGTTGAAGTCGATTATCGATTCAACTCAGTTCTCAATGGCTAACCAAGATGTGCGTTATTACCTTAACGGTTTGTTATTTGAAACCGAAGGTAATGTTTTACGTGCTATAGCCACAGACGGACACCGTTTAGCGCTAAGTCATCGCACGTTAGATATCTCATTACCTGAAAAACAAGTGATTGTGCCTCGCAAAGGGGTGGTTGAAATGGCACGCTTGCTCGACAGTGACGATCAGGACATTACCATTGCGATTGGTGATAATGCCATTCGGGCCGTGACTACCTCCGCTGTGTTTACCAGTAAGCTCGTTGATGGTCGCTTCCCTGATTATCGTAGAGTGTTACCTAAGGGTGGCACTAAAGTGGTCATTGCCAGCCGAAATCAGCTAAAACAAGCATTAACCCGCGCCTCTATTTTGTCGAATGAAAAATTCCGTGGGGTTCGTATTCAGCTTGAACCTGGGTTATTGAAAATTACTGCTAATAACCCAGAGCAAGAAGAAGCTGAAGAAATCATTGATGTTGATTATGACTCTGATAATTTAGAAATTGGTTTTAACGTCAGCTATCTACTTGATGTGTTAAATAACTTAGCCAGCGATGAAGTGCGTATTACCTTAATTGATGGTAATTCGAGTGCTTTGATTGAGAACCACAAAGAAGAAGATTCTATGTATGTGGTGATGCCTATGCGTCTTTAACGGGTTATCGTCTGATTGTTTATTAAGGTGCTGTAAGGCACCTTCTTTGTCTATATAGGATTATTTATTCTGGTTATCACAAATAGGTCTACATGAGTTTATCGCGTCTTACCATTGGTTCATTTCGTAACATTACCTCTGCGTCATTACAGCCTTGTGATGGCTTAAATTTGATTTACGGTCAAAATGGCAGTGGCAAAACCAGTATTCTTGAAGCCATTTACTTTTTGGGTATGGGCCGCTCATTTCGCAGCCACTTATCGCAACGGGTGATCAACCATGATGACGATAAACTGACCCTATTTGCCCAGTTAATTGACGCCGACAGAGACTATAAAATTGGTTTACGTCGCCATCGAAGTGGTGAGATTGAAGTTAAAATCAATGGCGAGAAAGTGAAGCGTTTATCAACGTTGGCCGATACTTTGCCCATTCAAGTTATTACTCCAGAAAGTTTTTCTTTATTGTTCGAGGGACCTAAAGCTCGCCGTCAATTTATCGATTGGGGGGCATTTCATTCCGACCCGTATTTTTATCAAGCTTGGGTGAATACCAGGAAGGTATTAAAGCAGCGCAATCAATTACTTAGAAATCAATCACCCTATAGCCAAATACAATTTTGGGATAAGGAGTTGGTGCGGTATGCTGAACAGGTTACCGATATACGAAATCAATATGTAGACTCGTTAAATGGGCTACTAAAGGGTATAATCGGAGTGTTTTTACCTCATATTGATATTAAGGTTTCTTTTACCCGAGGATGGGACAGTAAAACGGATTTTTCACAATTACTTGAAAACCAATACTCAAGAGATTTAGCCGCAGGTAATACGGGTAGCGGGCCCCATAAAGCAGACTTACGTTTGCGTGTGGGTACTTTACCCGCGCAGGATGCGTTGTCCCGTGGACAATTAAAATTATTAGTCTGTGCACTACGTATTGCACAGGGAAAGTTGCTCAAACAACAGCTAGATAAAAACAGTATTTATCTGGTTGACGATTTACCGTCAGAGTTGGATGCACAGCATAGGCAGCTATTGCTTCAGCAGTTAACCGAAACCGGTGCACAAATATTTGTCACCGCGATTGATCCGCTAACAATAGTCGATTCGTTATCTAGCCCTCCAAACAGGACGTTTCATGTGGAACAAGGGCTGGTAACAGTTATTGAATAACAACGAGAGATAAATATGTCAGAGAATAGTTACGATTCTTCGAGTATCAAGGTATTAAAAGGCCTTGATGCAGTCCGTAAGAGACCTGGTATGTACATTGGTGATACTGATGATGGCACAGGTCTTCATCACATGGTATTCGAAGTGGTTGATAACTCTATCGATGAAGCTTTAGCAGGCCATTGTAGCGAAATCACCATTACCATTCATTCCGATGGTTCAGTCTCAGTAAAAGACGATGGTCGTGGTATTCCTGTTTCGATACATGAGGAAGAGGGTATCTCTGCTGCTGAAGTGATTATGACCGTACTTCATGCTGGTGGTAAGTTTGATGACAACTCATACAAAGTCTCTGGTGGACTTCACGGTGTGGGTGTTTCGGTCGTTAATGCTTTATCGCGAAAGCTGCAGTTAACTATTCGTCGTGCAGGTAAAATCTATGAGCAGTTTTATACTCATGGTGTACCTGATGCGCCTATCAAAGAAATCGGCGATGCGGTGACAACCGGCACCGAACTCCGTTTTTGGCCAAGCAGTGAGACGTTTACTAATAATCTTGAATTCCATTTTGAAATTTTAGCCAAACGAGTACGTGAACTCTCATTCTTGAACTCTGGTGTGGGCATTCGTTTAGTTGACGAGCTCGAGAATAAAGATGAGTTCTTTAGATATGAAGGTGGTATTAGAGCCTTTGTTGACTACTTAAACCGTAACAAAACGCCGATTAACAAAGATGTATTCCATTTTGCACACGAACGCGAAGACGGTATTACCGTTGAAGTGGCAATGCAGTGGAACGATGGTTATCAAGAAAATATTTATTGTTTTACCAATAATATTCCTCAGCGCGATGGTGGTACTCACTTAGCCGGTTTCCGTGGAGCATTGACGCGTAACTTGAATAACTACATGGAACGTGAAGGTTATAACAAAAAAGGTAAAACCAACGCCACCGGTGATGATGCGCGCGAAGGCTTAACTGCGGTTATTTCTGTTAAAGTACCGGATCCAAAGTTTAGCTCGCAAACGAAAGATAAACTTGTTTCTAGCGAAGTGAAAAGCGCTGTTGAGCAAACGATGGGTGAGCAGTTAAACGATTACCTATTAGAAAACCCAGCAGATGCTAAATTAATTGTTGGCAAGATTGTTGACGCTTCACGGGCGCGCGAAGCGGCTCGTAAAGCGCGTGAAATGACTCGTCGTAAAGGCGCATTAGATTTAGGTGGTTTGCCTGGTAAGTTAGCTGATTGCCAAGAGAAAGACCCTGGTCTTTCTGAAATATATATAGTGGAAGGGGACTCTGCTGGCGGATCTGCCAAGCAGGGGCGTAATCGTAAAAACCAAGCTATTCTTCCACTGAAAGGTAAAATCTTAAACGTAGAAAAAGCGCGTTTTGACAAAATGTTATCGTCTCAAGAAGTGGCAACACTGATCACGGCATTAGGTTGTGGTATTGGCCGTGATGAGTATAACCCTGATAAGACCCGTTATCACAATATCATTATCATGACCGATGCTGATGTCGACGGTTCACACATCCGTACCTTGCTACTGACCTTTTTCTTCCGTCAAATGCCAGAATTGATCGAACGTGGATATATTTATATTGCTCAACCACCGCTCTTTAAAGTAAAAAAAGGTAAGCAAGAACAATATTTAAAAGACGAACCCGCGTTAACGGAATATTTAACTACTCAAGCACTTGATGGTACAAGTATTTACCCAAGCAAAGGTGCTTTTGGTATGTCTGGTGAGCCATTAGAGCGCTTGGTGGCGCAGTATCGTGAAGTTGAACGCATCATTAAGCGTCTAGAAAAACGCTTCCCGTCCAACTTACTTGACCGTATGTTGTATCACCCAGAAGTCACCGCGGATGTGTTGAATGACGAAGCGAAAATGACCACATGGTGCAATGACTTTATTGCGGCATTAGTTGAGCGTGAAAATAGTGGCATTATCTACACTGCGAATGTCATGCTTGATCCTGAACGTAAGGTTTACACTCCTAGTGTGACAATCCGTAAACACGGTATTGATTTCAGCTATCTATTTGGTCATGACTTCTTCACGTCAACGGATTACCAACGTATGGCTAAATTAGGTGCTGCGTTACACGGTATGATTGAAGAAGGCGGTTACGTACAACGTGGCGAACGTGTTAAAGACGTTGAAAGTTTCTTAGAAGCGCTAGATTGGACGATTAGTGAAGCGAAACGCGGTCTTTATATTCAACGCTATAAAGGTTTGGGTGAAATGAACCCTGAACAGTTATGGGAAACCACAATGGATCCGGAATCCCGTCGTATGTTACGTGTGACTATTGAAGATGCAGTTGCTGCAGATCAGCTCTTTACGTGTTTGATGGGCGACCAAGTTGAGCCGCGTCGTGAGTTTATTGAAACCAATGCGCTTAATGTTGCAAACTTAGACGTATAACATAAATTATGTGTGTAAATGGGTGCCTTTGGCACCCATTTTTTTACTATATTGATTGCTATTATAATCAATATAGCAATTAATCAACAGCTTATAAGGTTTGTAATCGTGGTTATTAGTTTTTTTAAAAATTTATTTAATTTTCGTGACCACAATGACCAAGTCAAATTTACTGGCATAACCACAGTAGAGAAACGTCAACAAACTAAACCGAAAGCGCCAGTCCCTGCAATTGAGATCACCGTAAATCAAGCCGCTGAATCACAGTTAGACTTGTCTAGTTTATTTTATAGTTTGTTATTTTCAAACCAACAAACGACAGTAACCGGGATCGCCAATAATTTAGAGCGTAGCGTGATGCGAAATATTGAACAGGCATTAAGCTCACCTCAATCGATTGCAGAAAACGTATTAAAGCTACCCAGTAAAATACTGGAACTCGATAAAAAACTTGCCGATGACAGTATTGAAACCCAAGCGTTAATAAAACTCATTGAGCAAGATCCATTATTGTGTGTTGAAGTCCTTAAACTTTGTAATTCATCCGCTTTCAAACGAGCGAATAGTGATGTTAGTAGTATTCAGCAAGCATTAGTTCAAGTGGGTCGACAGCAATTAAGGCAATTTATTACCGCGTGTTTAGCCCGTCAGTTGATAGATATAAAACCTATTTATTTTAGACGGTTCGGCGCTGAAATTTGGCGCCACTCTATGCAAGTGGCTTTCTTGGCCAGCGAGTTAGCCAAGCCTGATCAGCGTGACAGTGCTTTTCTTTTGGGCTTGCTCCATGATGTCGGTAAAATTGCTATTTTTAAAATGCTGGTAGATGCTTTTTATCAAGCTGAACCTGGAGATCAGCCTAACTCACAGCTATTTAAGCAGGTCATGACCACAAAGTCGTTAACCCTGAGTGCGCTTTTAGCCCGTTATTGGCAACTACCACAACACTTTGAAACGCCATTAACTCTCCTTGCCAATAGTAATATTAAGCCTACAGACGATATGGCACTGCTAGTCTGGAAAGCTAATATTATTAGTGAGTGCTCAATGCTAAAGCAAGTCGATAAATTACCTAAACCGGCATTAACGGTTTTGTTAGCTCAAGTAGAGTGTAACGAAGAAGATTTTATTGCATTACATCAAAAGCTTATGCAATTTTAAATTAACCTCAGTCCGGGAATAGGAGCAGTTTTATAACCATTTATGACCCCAAGTTTAGGCTTAATGAGTATAACGCCCATAAAAAAGCGCCTTTCGGCGCTTTGTCACTTCATTTTAGTGGCAGCTGAAGCAAACTATTGCAGTAATGAAATATCTGCAACGTGTAAGAACTGCTCACGAAGATTGGTTAATAAGGCTAAACGATTATTTTTCAATGCTTCATCATCAGCCATTACCATCACATCTTCAAAAAACAGATCGACACTTTCGCGTAAGTCAGCTAGCAAGGTTAATGCTTGTTGGTAATCGCCATTGGCAAACAAGGGGGCTAACTGCGGTTGCAGTTGTGCTAGTTTGTCGGCTAAGGCTTTTTCTGCTGTTTCGGTTAATAGTGCTTGGTTGATGGTTTCAGGCAGTTTACCTTCAACTTTAGCCAGAATATTCGATACCCGTTTATTCGCTGCTGCAAGCGCGGTAGAAGCGTCTAAACCACGGAAGTGAGAAACAGCATTAATACGGCTGTCAAAGTCTGCTGGACGAGTAGGGCGACGAGCAAGTACGGCCAAAATAACATTGACTTGAATGCCTTTATCTTGGTACCAAGCACGGAAACGTGCGAGCAGGAACTCAAGGACATCTTCGCCGCTATTGGCATTAGTCACGTTAGCTGCGTGCAATGCTTGAGCTTTAGCTATTAATTCAACTAAGTCGAGTGGCAGTTTGTTTTCAACGATAATGCGTAAAATACCAATGGCTGCACGGCGAAGGGCAAATGGGTCAGCCGCCCCTTTTGGAGCTTGGCCAATACTAAAAATACCCACTAAAGTATCGAGCTTTTCAGCTAACGCAACGGCACATGATACGCTTGCTGTTGGTACTGTATCCCCAGAAAACTTAGGTTTGTATTGCTCTTCAAGCGCCACGGCAACGGCTTCTTCTTCGCCGTCTAAACGGGCATAATGCATGCCCATAGTGCCTTGAGTGTCGGTAAACTCCATAACCATATTGGTCATAAGATCGGCTTTAGACAATAAACCGGCGCGGCTGGCATCAGCACTATTAGTGTTTACACCATTGTCGTTCATTTGCGTTGCAATGAAACCAGCTAGCGTTGAAATACGCTCAACTCGGGCCTTTAATGTGCCCAGTTGTTTTTGAAATACCACAGTTTCCAAGCTATCAATACGAGATTCAAGCTTTTGTTTCTTATCAGTATTAAAGAAAAACTCTGCATCAGCAAGACGAGGGCGCACCACTTTTTCGTTACCTGATATAATCTGTTGTGGATCTTTTGATTCGATGTTGGTAACAAAAATAAAGTTAGGCAGTAGCTTGCCTGCTTTATCAAATACGGGGAAGTATTTTTGGTCACCTTTCATGGTGTAAACCAAGGCTTCAGAAGGCACATCTAAAAACTTTTCTTCAAAACTGGCCGTCAATACAATTGGCCATTCAACTAATGAGGCCACTTCTTCTAATAAGCTGTCTTCAATATCGGCAACGCCGCCTAATTTGGCTGCAGCGGCTTCAGCATCGGCTTTAATCAGTGATTTACGCAGGTGATAATCGGCAAGGACTTTTCCTTGCTCTTTAAGCGCGGCGAGGTAGTTGTCTGCATGATCCAATTCAAAGCTCGCTTGGCCCATAAAGCGATGTCCGCGAATTACGCGGTCAGATTTAATCCCAAGTAATTCGCCAGAAACTATTTCGCTACCTAGTAACATGGTCACTGTGTGCACAGGGCGAATAAACTGCGTTTTGTTGTAACCCCAACGCATTCGTTTTGGAATAGGTAACTTGTCTAACGCTCGCTGTGCCATGTCAGTAATTAAGCTTTTTGTTTCAACGCCAACTACTTTAGCTTGATGAACTAACCATTCACCTTTATCGGTCACTAAACGTTCGGCCTGTTCAACAGTAATACCGTTACCACGCGCCCAACCTTGTGCTGCTTTAGTTGGATTACCGTCTGCATCAAATGCTGAACTGACTGCGGGTCCACGTTTTTCAATCACTTTATCGGCTTGAGCTTGTGCTAAACCAATGACATTAATCGCTAAACGTCGAGGGGCTGCGTACCAAGTTGCAGATTCAAAAGGTAAATCTGCTTTGGTTAATTCATCGGTAAAGTTTGCTAGAAATGATTCGGCTAAAGTGCGCAGTGACTTTGGCGGTAACTCTTCGGTACCAATTTCAATGAGTAAGTTTTCAAAATTCATTCGTTACCTCTACTTACACATTGGGAAGCCAAGAGCTTCACGTGCTTGATAATAAGATTCTGCAACACCTTTTGCCATCGTGCGAACGCGAAGAATATAACGCTGGCGTTCGGTAACTGATATAGCATGGCGAGCATCAAGTAAGTTGAAAGCATGTGATGCTTTCATGACTTGCTCGTAAGCAGGTAATGGTAGCGGTTTTTCGAGTGATAAAAGGTGATGGCACATTTTTTCACACTGGTCGAACAGGGTGAACATAAAGTCGACATCGGCATGTTCAAAGTTATAAGTTGATTGCTCAACTTCGTTCTGATGGAAAATATCACCATAAGTGACACGACCTAAAGGTCCGTCGGTCCAAACAAGATCGTATACACTATCAACTTCTTGAATATACATCGCTAGACGCTCAAGTCCGTAAGTGATCTCACCGGTAACGGGGCTGCATTCAATGCCGCCGACTTGCTGGAAATAAGTAAACTGAGTCACTTCCATTCCATTAAGCCAGATTTCCCAGCCCAATCCCCAAGCACCTAATGTTGGTGATTCCCAATTGTCTTCAACAAAGCGAATATCATGTATTTGGGTATCAATGCCGAGGGCTTCAAGTGAGCCAAGATAAAGTTCTTGGATGTTGTCTGGCGATGGCTTGAGGACTACTTGGAATTGATAGTAATGTTGTAGGCGATTAGGGTTTTCACCATAACGTCCATCAGTAGGACGGCGAGACGGTTGCACATATGCACTGCTCATTGGCTCTGGGCCTAATGAACGCAAGAACGTCTGCGGGTGAAAAGTACCAGCGCCAACTTCCATATCCAGAGGTTGAACAATAGCGCAACCTTGTTGCGCCCAATATTCCTGAAGGGTTAGAATAAAACCCTGAAATGTCTTTACGTCGTGTTTCGTCGTCATGTCTACTACTGTCAGGCTATTAATAGAAAATGGTTATGATTATACCTTGTCGAGCAAGGCAGATGTAGGTTATTTTTTAACGTATACATAAAAACGTTAATGGGACTCTAGTATGCAAGTTAACCGATGTGGTTGGGTAAGTGAAGATCCTTTATATCAGCAATACCACGATACGGTTTGGGGACGACCTCAATTTGATCCCAAACAGCTTTTTGCTAAGTTATGTTTAGACGGTCAGCAGGCTGGATTATCGTGGCTTACTATTTTAAAAAAGCAGCAAAACTATGAGCAATTTTTTGCCAATTTTGAGCCCAGTATTATTGCCCAATATGATCAACACAAGGTGGAAGCATTAATGCTTGAACCGGGTATTGTGCGTAATCGACTTAAAATAAACTCGATCATCAAAAATGCCAAAGCCTATATGGCTTTTGTAGAGCAGGGTAATGATTTTGCTACTTTTTTGTGGGATTTTGTCGGCGGTTCGCCTAACGTTAATCAGTTTGAATCATTGAGTCAAGTTCCAGTGCAAACTCCTGAGTCTGAAGCTATGTCTAAGGCATTAAAAAAGCTTGGCTTTAATTTTGTCGGGCCCACAATTTGCTATGCGTTTATGCAGGCGGTGGGGATGGTTAATGACCACACCACAGATTGTCATTGTTATGGGCAGTTTTAATGAGTCTTGATCGATAATAAAAAGGGCTGTTCCACGTGGAACAGCCCTTTTTTGTCTAAGTCACTTTATTGTAAGTTAACATATTAACTGGTTTAGATTTTCTCGAAGAAAAATGGTTTACGTTGGTGTTTATCACCATTTAGTTGATCCATGGTTTCTGAGTTAAACAACTTACCATTGACCATGGTATAAGTGACTTTATCAGTAGTTCTGATATCGGCTAATGGATCGCCATCAACCACTATTAAGTCTGCCAACTTACCGACTTTAATAGAACCTAGTTGATGGTCCATTCCAAAGGTAATAGCAGGATTTATGGTCGCGGTTTTTAACACCTCCATATTACTCATTCCACCTTGAGCAAACATCCACATTTCCCAGTGAGCGGCTAGACCTTCACGTTGACCGTGTGCACCAATATTGGGTTTTACGCCGAGTTCATTGAGTTCATTTGCTACACGCGCCACGTTAAAGTGGTTGTAATGTGCGTCGGGTGCTGTGGTTCTGCGCATTGAACGTGCATCTAAAATATCGTGTGGTACATACATGCTTAGCCGAGGGTGAGCCCAAACATCGGTTTTGTCATACCAGTAGTTTTCGCCGGAAATACCACCATAGGCGACAACCAGTGTCGGGGTGTAATGGACTTCCGTCTGGCTCCAAAATTGTTTGATGTCGTTATAAATCGAGGCAACGGGTAATGAGTGCTCTACCGTTGTGTGGCCATCGGCAATCATTGACAAGTTATGTTGTAATAAACTGCCGCCTTCTGGTACCACCATCATTTCAAGTTCGCGTGCCGCGGCGATAATTTGCTGGCGCTGATCGCGACGTGGTTGGTTATAGCTTTTAACACTAAAGGCACCAACTTTTTTAAGACGCTCTAAATGGAATTTAGCATCATCGAGCGAGTCAACGTGCGAGGTGTAACCGGGTAGATTTGCGCCATACAAAATGGTACCGGTTGAAAAAATTCGTGGCCCAACAATTCTGCCGGATTTTTGCTGCTCAGAAGCGGCAAATATTTCAGTGGTGTCATTTGATGGATCATGGATCGAGGTCACCCCAAGTGATAAACCTGAATACAATGCCCAGTTTTGCTGTGGAATAATTTCATCATCTGCTTGACCTCCATGAGCGTGGGCATCGAATAAGCCTGGCATAATCGTTTTGCCGCTGATGTCGATGACTTGGGCGTCTTTAGGAATAGTGGTATTAGCACCGCCGACGCTAACAATTTTATTGTCTTTAACAATGACAACACCATTGTCGATCACCTTGTCATTTTCCATGGTGATTACTTTGCCGCCAGTAAACACCACGGTTCCACGTGGAACATCAGCGTTGTCTTTAAAACCCAGAGAGGTGATTGTAGGTTCAACTTTGGTTTCAGACTTTCCATATTGAGTGTCAACTTCTGCTTGATATAAGTCTGGGCCTAAGGTCCAATAAAGTTGGTTGTTTTTTCCGTTCCAGCTAATGCTTTCACCTGCTCTGGTACTCAATTGGATGATAGGCAAATTAGTGGCTTTAGGGCCAATCGCAATGGTTTCACCGTGTTTTGCAAAAGGCGTCACATACACTCTAAAGCGTTCTGCAAACGCTAAGTGCTCACCGTTTGGAGATAGACGAAACTCAGTGGCATGCTCACTGGTGTAATGGGTCCGTTTTTCAAAACCATTCATGCCGATGGATGCGAACTCTGGTGTCTCATCTGAATCCATAAAGTAAACCCGTTCTGGGTCCGCGCCAAATTGGGGCTGATGGCCACTGGCAGTTAGTTTGGTATTCTGTTTACCCTTGATATCGACTTTATATAAACCAGGTTCTTGTGACCAAGTCCGTGGTGTTATGTCGCCACCACGCGCTTTACGGTAAACAACATAGTCGCCATTAGGTGAAAAGGTCGGTTCAACATATTTACCAGGCTCACTGGTTAGTACTTTAGCTTTGCCACCACGGGTGCTAACGACCCTAACGGTGCCTTGTAGTTGGTCTGTCCAAGTGGTAAACACAATATCTTTGCCGTCTCGAGACCATTGTGGGAACAGTTCATTTATATCTTCGTCTAAACGCGTTAGACGTGTTTTTTTACCATTATTTATATTACGGATCCAAATTTTACCTAGAGCCTCAAACACCACTTTGTTGCCGTCTGGTGACACTTGTGCCATACGTAGCATTTTTACATTAAACTCATCTTGGTCGAGATTTTGGGTAAAACGGACCGAGGGTTGAATGTCTCGTTGAGCCTTAACACTAAATGGAATGTCACAGACTTGTTTGCTGTCTACGTCGAGTTTGTTTATTTTACCTTTAGCCCAAAATACGATGTGCTTGTTGTCATTGGTCCATGACATTGTCGGGTAAACACCATGGATTGCCCAGGTTTCCTGCATATCACGATCAAGCTTGTCATAAAGCTTGGTTTCTTTACCTGAGGTTAAATCGACAGAATATAACGTCGATTGGAATCCATCGCGTTTGATGTATGCCAGTGTTTTACCATCAGGACTTGGTGTTGGACGAATTGCACCACCGGTACCTTCGATTATGACTTCTATATCACCCGTCTGAGTATCGTAACGCTTTATTTTATAAATGCCTTTAACTGAGTCTTTAGAGTAGTGAAAGGTTTTGCCTGGGGTGGCATCTTGGCTGAAGTAGATGTAACGCCCATCGGGTGAGTAAGCGGGTTCGCCTAAATCTTTTTGTTCATTTGGGCGCTCTGTAAGTTTAACGCCTTCACCCCCTGCGATGTGATACATCCATACTTCACCAGCTCCTAAGCTGCGGGTACCGGTAAAATGTTTTCTGGCCACCAGGTATTGTGAGTCTGGACTCCAGGCAGGGCTATTTAATAGACGGAACGTTTCGGTGGTAATGGGGTGGGGATTAGTGCCATCGGCATTCATAATCCAAATATTATCGCCGCCATCCTCGTCAGAGGTAAAAGCAATATATTTACCATCAGGACTATAAACGGGCTGCATTTGCCAAGCAATACCTTGTGCTAGTGGGGTTGCTTCACCACCAGCAATCGGTATTTGGTAAATGTCGCCTAATAGATCAAACACAAGGTGTTTACCGTCTGGTGACACATTGATATTCATCCAAGTACCTTCAGAAACATTAATGTCTATTTTTGTCAGAGGTGCACTTTCAGGCGCATTGACGAGCCATTTGGTTTTTTCAACTTCAGCAAAGGCTGCTGTATTTAGCCCTAACGTTAATGCCAGCGCGGTATAAAGTGGTGTTAGTTTTTGTGTAAACATAAATTATCCGTTATTTTTTTAGTTTGTTGTTGGCTTTGTTATTCTAGTTTTTTATTTTACGAATAGCGTTAAATCAGTTCATTTATTCTTAATTCTTATATTAAGTATGAGGTTGAAATGAATTTAATGGCCCCCTTTATCGCATGATTAACGCATAAGGGGTACTACAATTCTGTTTCAATTGATGATGTATATTAACAACTTAATCATGTTGACCCATCGCAAGCGAAGTTTGCAATGAGTTTTTCGGGATAACGTCAGTAATAGAAATGGGTAAATGTGCTGCAGATATTAATGTATCAAGCTTAATTTGAGATGAGTTCTATTTAATGAATGTGGCTAAATTTATTATTTACAGCTTAGCTAAGGATGATTAGATCACCAGGCTGAATTAATCCGCCATTGATGACTCTACACGTAACACCACCACGCCAATCTGGCGTTAATGCCTGTTCTAGACCTGCATGCGCGAGTTCCATTTTTTTACAGGGATCGGTTTCGCCGGTGATCTGCAATCGAAGCTCAGTTCCAATGGTGATAATTTTGCCAACATCAGCGGCGCTAAATTGGTAGCCGTTAATTAATAAATTGGCTCGACGAGTTAACCAATCTAAATCTGTTTTGACCTGTTGGCAGGCTATTTGCCATTGCGGTTTCGACAATACGGTAACTTGGCGTTTGCCTGGTCGGCCAAAAACATCATTTTCCACCCCTCGCGCTAAGGTCACATTGGCACATAAAGCGGGTTTCATTGCGCCGCGTTTTGCCGTTTTGTATGCGATAGCTTCCAAGGTGATAGTCATTATTTACAATCCTTTTTTGAGCAAGTAATGGTAAGGGGCTTTACTGATATCGAAGGCAATTAACGTGTGGTCCATAAATTCACAAAAACTGGGGATATCACGAGTCGTAGCCGGATCATCTGCAATGATGAGTAATGTTTCACCTTCGGCCATTTTTCGAACGGTTTTACGGATCATCATTACAGGTTCTGGGCAGCGAAGTCCAAGTGCATCGAGTTGGTATTGTGCTTGGGTGTAAATATCGGTCATTGAGTGTTATCTATTTTAACTAATCTAATTAGCGCTAATATTACTCTTGTGATTTATGCTTGCCAAGTTTGCTATTAATTTATGTTTTTTTAACGTTTTTTATTTTGCCTAAAACATGTTTCACGTGGAACATTAGCCAAAGTAGGAAAAGAAAAAAATAAAAAAACGAGCCAAAATAGCTCGTTTTTTATTACTGATCATTAATCAGCTTGGCATTGGTAACCTTATACGCGTTCGAATACGGTTGCGATACCTTGACCTAAACCGATACACATAGTGGCAAGACCAAGTGTTGCATCTTTTTCTTCCATTAAGTTAATCAGGGTTGTTGAAATTCGTGCGCCTGAACAACCTAGTGGGTGGCCTAATGCAATCGCGCCACCGTTAAGGTTAATCTTCTCATCGACGACATCTTGCAAGCCAAGATCTTTAACACAAGGTAAAGACTGTGCAGCAAAGGCTTCATTCAATTCGATAAGGTCTAAATCTGCAACAGACAAACCGGCACGAGTTAATGCTTTTTTGGTTGCGGGTACTGGGCCGTAACCCATAATGGCTGGATCACAACCCGCAACAGCCATAGAGCGGATACGAGCTCGAATCGTTAACCCAAGGGCACGCGCTTTTGACTCTTCCATGACCAACATAGCAGAAGCACCATCTGATAATGCTGATGATGTACCCGCTGTCACAGTACCGTTAACTGGGTCGAATGCCGGACGTAAACCCGCAAGCGACTCGAGTGTTGTTTCAGGACGGATAACTTCGTCATTCATCACTTTAATCAGTGTGCCGTTTGCGTCGTGGCCTTCAATACCCCAAATTTCTTTGGCAAAACGACCTTCAATCGTTGCTGCATGAGCACGCTGATGAGAGCGCACGGCAAACGCATCTTGTTGTTCGCGAGTAACACCATACATTTTACCCAACATTTCAGCGGTCAAGCCCATCATGCCTGATGCTTTTGCAACACGGTTTGCGAGGCCTGGATGGAAATCAACACCGTGGTTCATTGGTACATGACCCATGTGCTCAACACCACCAATAATGAAGGTGTCACCTTGGCCGGTCATAATGGCACGAGCCGCTTGGTGAAGGGCATCCATTGACGAACCACATAAACGGTTTACGGTAACGGCGCCAGCTGTTTTAGGAATACCAGCTAATAATGATGCGTTACGAGCAATGTTGAAACCTTGTTCAAGGGTTTGCTGCACACACCCCCAAATCACATCTTCAATGTCATTAGGGTCTAGTTGTGGGTTACGCACTAATAGCGCTTTCATTAGTTCTGCAGACAAGGTTTCTGCACGTACATTTCTAAATACCCCAGCCTTAGAACGGCCCATTGGGGTACGAATGCAGTCTACGATAACAGCTTGTTTCATGATTTAATTCCTTTCCCGCTAATTAGGCTTGGTAGTAACTACCGTTGTTGGCTGCAAGTGCACGCATTGCATCGGTAACTTGATACAAGCCACCCAGATGTGCGTATTTGTCTGCTAGGGCAACAAAGTTTGCTACGCCCATGGTGTCTAAGTAACGGAATACACCGCCGCGGAATGGTGGGAAACCAATACCGTAAACCAGACCCATATCGCCTTCAGCAGGTGATGCAATAATATCTTCTTCTAAACAACGGACGGTTTCGATGATCATCGGGATCATACAACGAGCGATAATATCATCAGACTCGAATGCCTTTAATTCACCAAAAGTGGCGTGCAATAATTCATAGCTTGTTGGATCAATGTCTTTCTTCGGTTTACCGCGACGGTCGACAGAATAAGCATAGAAACCTTTGGCATTTTTTTGACCTAGACGCTTGTTTTCAAACATAATATCGATAGCATCTTTGCCATTTTTACCCATGCGGTCAGGGAAGCCTTCTGCCATTACAGCTTGGGCGTGATGACCGGTATCTAAACCTACTACGTCAAGTAAGTATGCTGGGCCCATAGGCCAGCCAAACTGTTTTTCCATCACTTTATCGACAGCAGCAAAATCAGCACCTTCAGCGAGTAGACCACTAAAGCCGGCAAAATATGGAAACAATACTCGGTTAACGAAGAAGCCTGGGCAATCATTTACCACAATTGGGGTTTTGCCCATTTTGCTAGCGTAAGCCACTACGGTTGCGATGGTTTCTTCAGAGCTATGCTCACCACGGATAATTTCAACTAATGGCATTTTATGCACAGGGTTAAAGAAGTGCATACCGCAGAAACGTTCTGGTTTCTTCAGGCTTTTTGCCAATAAATTGATTGAGATGGTCGAAGTATTTGACGCAATAATGGCATCTTCAGATACGTATTGTTCGACTTCTGCAAGCACTGTCGCTTTCACTTTTGGATGTTCAACAACGGCTTCTACAACGATATCGCTATGTTTAATGGCGGCATAATCTAATGAAGGAGTAATGTTGTTTAATACTTTAGCCATTTTCTCTGGCGTAGAGCGGCCTCGAGCAACTTGAGTCGTAAGGATTTTAGCTGCTTCGTTTAAGCCTAACTCTAATGCTGGCTGAGCGATGTCTTTCATGACAATCGGCGTGCCTTTGCTGGCACTTTGGTATGCAATACCACCACCCATGATACCTGCACCCAATACCGCGGCTTGGTTTACATCATGAGCCAGCTTACCGGCTTTCTTTGCTTTACCTTTTACAAATTGGTCATTTAAGAAAATACCAATTAGGGCTTGGGCAACGTCTGTTTTAGCCAATTTAATGAAAGCCTGTGCTTCCACTTTTAATGCGCCATCACGATCTAAACCTGCAGCGTGTTCAATAACATTCACAGCGGCCATTGGCGCGGGATAATGTTTGCCTGCAACTGAGAACACCATGCCTTTCGCTGTGGCAAAAGACATCATGGCTTCAAGCTTTGGTAACTGTAATGGTGATTGCTTTTTGGTACGTCGGGCTTGCCAATCAAGGCTGCCATTAAGTGCATCATGCAACATTTGGATCGCTGCGGCTTGTAAATTCTCTGGTGCAACAACGGCATCAATAGCACCTACTTTTAAGGCATCTTCTGGGCGTTGATCTTTAGCCGTGGTGATCCACTCAAGCGCATTATCTGCACCAATCACTCTAGGCAATCGCACTGTGCCACCAAAACCAGGAATAAGACCTAATTTTGTTTCTGGTAACCCGATACGAGCATTGGTATCTGCAACACGTAAGTCAGTTGCTAAAATGGTTTCACAACCACCACCAAGCGCAAAACCGTTTACGGCAGAGGCCGTTGGGAACGGTAAGTCTTCTAGCTTATTGAATACCGCGTTGGCTTGTTCAACCCAAGCTAACAAGGTTGCATCGTCTTGTTGAAATAGGGTTAAGAATTCAGTGATGTCTGCGCCAACAATAAAAGTGCTTTTTGCTGATGTCAGCAATAAGGCTTTAATGTCAGTGTTTTGTTTGATGCTGTCTAGCGCGGCATCAAGAGAGGCTATGGTTTCTCTGTCAAATTTGTTTACCGAACCTTGTGCGTTAAAGCACAGTTTGGCAATATTATCTTCAAGTAACTCAACCTGAATGGTAGGGCTTTGGTAGATCATTGCTTGCTTCCTTATTGCTTAAAAGCGACTTCCACATCTTATTTTACTGTGCAGTTATCAAGCTTGAATCACAGCGGTTTCGGCCATCTATTGACCAGCTAATTATCAGTGTGCGACTAAATGAGACAAATTACAACAACCAATTTAAACGGCCGTTTAATTTCTTATCATCTAGGGAGGAGTTTTTATGTTTGTGATAGACTGATCAAGTTAACACTTATTAAAAAAGGGATACTCAATGGATCTGTTAGCCCATCTATATCATGCACACATCGGTGAGCTAAATCGTCGAGTCGCTGAAATTTGTCTGCGTGAGAATATTTCAGGATTAGTTATTCATTCTGGTCAGCCGCACCGACAGTTTTTAGATGATTTAAACTATCCCTTTAAAGTGAACCCGCAATTTAAAGCTTGGTTGCCGATTTTAGATAATCCTAATTGTTGGATTATTGCCAACGGCCAAGATAAACCGCGTTTAGTATTTTACCGTCCGGTCGATTTTTGGCACAAGGTGAATGATTTGCCTGATGCCTTTTGGACTGAGCATTTCGAGATTGAATTATTAACCAAAGCGGATCATATTGCCGAATATTTACCCAAAGAGATAACTCAATGGGCGTATGTTGGTGAGCATTTGGATGTTGCAGATGTATTAGGATTTACCTCTCGAAATCCCGATGCTGTGATGAACTACTTACATTTTCATCGTGCGGATAAAACCGAATATGAACTTGAGTGCATGCGCCGAGCGAATCAAATTGCCGTAAAAGGTCATTTAGCGGCCAAAAATGCTTTTTATAATGGCGCTAGCGAGTTTGAAATACAGCAGCGTTATTTGCTCGAAATTGGCCAGGGTGAAAACGAAGTGCCTTATGGCAATATCGTCGCATTAAATCAAAATGCCGCTATTTTGCATTACACTGCTTTAGAACATATAAACCCAGCACAGCGTTTATCATTTCTCATTGATGCTGGGGCCAGTTATCACGGCTATGCTGCTGATATAACAAGAACTTATGCATTTGAAAAAAACCGATTCTGTGAACTAATTGATGCACTCAAGAAGGTGCAATTAGCCATCATTGACACCATGAAACCCGGGGTTAAATACACCGATCTCCACATTGCGACTCACGAGCACATTGGTCAGTTATTGATTGATTTTGGCTTGGCTAATGGTACGGTTGAGCAGTTAGTTGCCCAAGGCATTACCCGAGCATTTTTCCCCCATGGCTTAGGTCATATGTTGGGGCTACAAGTCCATGATATGGGCGGTTATGCTCATGATGAACGTGGTACTAATGTCGCCGCGCCAGATGATCACCCATTTTTACGTTGCACCCGAGTGTTAGCAGCAAATCAGGTACTCACCATTGAACCTGGTATTTACATTATCGATACCTTGCTTGAGCAACTATCTGCAACCGCTAAGCTAGCCATTAATTGGCAAACTGTTGCTGAGCTGCGTCCATTTGGTGGTATTCGTATTGAAGATAATGTGATAGTGCATCATAACCGAGTGGAAAACATGACAAGAGAGTTTGGTTTAGTTGATTGAATATTATTCAGTTCCAACAGCTAATGTATTGATTCAAGAAGAGATAAAGCATAGTCGCTTTATCTCTTTGTTATTTCATTGTCCACACCCAAATGATATGAAGTTAGCACTTACTGACATAAAGCGGCAATATCCTGGAGCGAATCATTATTGTTATGCTTTTGTCTCTGGCAGCCCTGAAAACACCATTGATATGGGGTCCAGTGATGATGGTGAACCATCAGGTAGTGCCGGCAAACCCATGTTAGCGTGCTTACAAGGCGCAAACATGGGTGAGCTTGGTGCTATTGTGGTGCGTTATTTTGGTGGCACCAAGTTGGGTGTCGGTGGTTTAGTGCGTGCTTATACTTCGGGTATCAAGCAAGGATTAACGCAAATACACACTCAGGTGAAGCATTTAAGGTATCGGGCAAGCTTAGTGTGCCATTATGCACAACTAACTGATGTTGAGTATTTAGTTGCTCAACATGATGGCGTGGTGACGGATAAAATGTTTAGCGACATTGTTGAAATACACTTTGAGCTGGCTAAATCACACCATCAGGCTTTTAATCAAGCATTAGCGACACTGACTCAGGGCCAACTACAAGTAACGTTTACAGTTTGAGCTATGACTAACTTATGCCAGAATGTCACTCAATAGTTAAATCCGACGCAGCACAACTTAAACAGAATCCTTAATGCAATATAAAACAATTATTAGAATCACAGGTTTGCTGATGGGGTTATTTTCAATCACCATGTTGCCGTCAGCATTAGTGGCTATCTTGTATAAAGATGGTGGCGGTACTGCTTTTATTCAGGCCTTTTTTGTCAGTATTTTTTTAGGCTTTTTATTGTGGTACCCCAACCGTCATCAAAAAGGTGATCTACGAACTCGTGAAGGTTTCTTGATTGTGGTGCTGTTCTGGACAGTGCTGGGATCCATAGGTGCGCTGCCGTTTATTTTTGCTAATAACCCCGATTTAAGTTGGACCGACAGTTTTTTTGAATCATTTTCAGCCTTAACCACCACGGGCGCTACCGTGATTGTTGGGCTAGATAATTTACCTAAGTCAATATTGTTTTATCGCCATTTACTGCAGTGGATGGGTGGTATGGGTATCATCGTTTTAGCCGTAGCCATTTTACCGCTGTTGGGTATTGGTGGTATGCAGCTGTACAAAGCTGAAGTACCAGGCCCGGTTAAAGACACTAAAGTGACCCCTCGCATCGCCGAAACAGCTAAGGCTTTATGGTATATATACTTTTTGCTCACTACCGCTTGTGCTTTAGCATTCTACTTTGCTGGTATGGATGCATTTGATGCGATTTGTCATTCATTTTCGACCATTGCGATTGGCGGTTTTTCTACTCATGATGCGAGTATAGGCTATTTTGAAAGCCCGTTAATTAACGTGATTTGTGCTGTTTTCTTGCTCATTGCGGCAGCCAATTTTAGCTTGCACTTTGCTGCATTTACTCGCCGTGGTATTAACGTTAAGGTCTACCTAAAAGACGCGGAGTTTAGGGTTTTGATTGCCGTGCAACTGGTGTTGACCGCAATCTGTTTTGCGACATTATACCAGTCAGGTATTTACGATACTCCTGAGAAAACCCTTGATTATGCCTTCTTCCAAGTGGTATCGATTTCAACTACCGCAGGTTTTGGTACTGAAGATTTCCATTCTTGGCCGTTGTTTTTACCGATTTTATTAATATTCTCAAGTTTTATTGGTGGGTGTGCTGGTTCTACTGGCGGCGGCATGAAAGTCATCCGCTTCATTCTACTTATTTTGCAAGGTTCACGTGAGCTAAAACGATTAGTTCATCCTAAGGCTTTGTATTCCATTAGGATCGGCTCAAAGGTATTACCCGATAGAATTATTGATGCGGTGTGGGGATTCTTTTCCGCTTACGCATTAGTATTTGTGACGTGTATGGTGATTTTAATGGCCATGGACATGGACGCCATTACCGCATTCAGTGCCACTGCCGCGAGTTTAAATAACTTAGGACCCGGTCTGGGTGATGTGGCATCAAATTATGCCAGTATTTCAGACGGTGCCAAGTGGGTACTGGTGATGGCGATGTTATTTGGTCGATTAGAAGTGTTCACCTTATTGGTGTTATTCACCCCTACGTTTTGGAAAAATTAATGATGAAAACTGCAATTCTGTACTCTACAGTCGATGGGCAGACGCTGGCAATTTGTCAGCAAATCAAGCAAATTTTAATGACAAATGGCGAGCAGGTTAGGGTGGTTAACCTAGCGGAGGCTGACGCGGATGATTTAGTTTGTGTCGATAAAGTCGTTATTGGTGCCAGTATTCGATATGGCAAACATCGACCAGAATTGTTCAAGTTTGTTGAGCAACACAAAGCCATACTCGATACCAAGCGGAACAGTTTTTTTAGCGTAAACGTTGTGGCAAGAAAGCCTGAAAAAAACACTCCAGAAACCAATCCTTATATGGTGAAGTTTTTAGGACTCTCGGCTTGGAAGCCTCAGCTATTAGGCGTCTTTGCGGGTAAGATAGATTACCCTCGTTACGGTTTCTTCGATAAGTTTATGATCCGATTTATCATGTGGATGACCAAAGGACCGACCGATACACAGGGAACGTTCGAGTTTACGGATTGGAGTAAAGTCGATGATTATGCCAAACAAATAACAGGGCAAATGTAACCTCATGACACCAACAGCGTGTCCAATGACATATTATTGGGCACACTATTCACTCTCAACGCTATTTAAGCCTTTATGTTAGTTAAGCGCAGTAGCGTCGATGTAGAATAGAGATAACTTCGGTTACTTGCTCATTTTTAAGCGTGTAATAAACCACTTGTGAGCTCTTACGAGTGTTGACCAAATCTTGGGTACGCAGTACCGCTAAATGCTGTGACAATGCTGATTGGCTCAGCGGCACTGTCTCATTTAACTCCGTGACACTTAATTCTTGTTCTAACAATAAACATAAAATCATTAAGCGGTAAGGATTCGCAATGGCTTTTAACCATTGTGCAGCCGTTTCGGCATTAATAAGCATCGTTGCGACATCGATATCTTGCTTCATGAGTGTCCTTATGTAACCTTTAATTGCGAGTTAGTCTGGGTTCAGTTTTGTTTTCTATATCATAATACTTTTGCTTCATAGAGATCTCAATTTAAACGATTAAATATATGAGCCATTTCTAATTTGTGATCTTTGCAGGGGTTTTAAGAGACTTTTTTTGCCAAACTGATGAAAATCAATCAGCAATGAGAATCAAAAATGGCCAATGTTTTAGTGTTGTATTATTCTCGGGGTGGCCACACCGCACATATTAGCCGTGCAATTTCAGAGCAAATTCAATCCCAAGGCGATAATTGTGATGTGATGAATATTCAAGATAAAACCCCAATCGATTGGTCTAAATACCAAGCTGTTGCGTTAGGGGCTTGTGTCTTATATGGCTCATATCACAAATCGGTGTTTGAATTTGTTCGTGAAAATCAGCGACACTTGTCGCAGTTACCCAATAGTTTTTTTTGCGTCAATGTCGTCGCTCGCAAGCCAGAAAAACGCATCCCCGAGAACAATAAATACTTACAGAAGTTTTTAACCTTATCGGCGTGGAAACCCCAAGATGTCAAAATTATTGCCGGTAAAGTCGATTATCCTTCTTGGCCTTGGTATGACAGCTTAATGATCCGCCTTATTATGAAGATGACCGATGGCCCCACCGATCCTACTGCAATTATTGATTATACTGATTGGGACGATGTGAAGGCCTATGCTGACCATATTACCCATTTAGCGTCTTCTGGAGTCGTCATTGCCTAAGCAATATTAATAACGCCAAAATTTAGGGTGAAACAACACTGCGACAGTCAGTATTTCCAAGCGCCCTAATAACATTCCTAGTGCCAATGCCCATTTTGCTACGTCAGGAAGTGGAGCAAAGTTTCCTGCTGGGCCAATAATAGGACCAAGGCCTGGTCCGACGTTGGTGACCGCAGTAATCGCTCCTGTAAAGCTGGTCATTGGGTCTAACCCTGTCAGTACTAATGTAATTGAAAGCACTAATATCACGATAACCATCAGCATAAAAAACGCCATGATTGAGCGGACAATATCATCACGAATACGATGGCCATTGTATTTGTCTTTAAACACCCCGTTAGGATGAAACTGTTGTTTAATTTGTTGACGCATAATTGAGAATGCGATTTGGAAACGAAATATTTTTATCCCACCAGATGTTGAGCCAGAACAACTGCCAATAAACATTAGAAATAGAAATATCACACTGGCGAAAGCCCCCCAAGATTGATAGTCCGTTAACCCATAACCTGTGGTAGTGATAACCGAAATGACATTGAAGCTGGCTAATCTTAATGCATCTAAAAAGTCTATTTGCTGGTGTTGCCAAAGCCAAAAGGCTAACGAAAATGACACCAGTAACACAAAGCGTAAAAATCCTTTTACCTGTTGATCATTCCATAAGCGTAAGCTGCGTTGCTGTATGGTTTGTACAAACATCAATAACGGCAATCCGCCTGCCAACATAAACACGATACTCACCCAATGAGCCGAATGTGAAAAGATGGCCATTGATTTATCTGAGGTTGAGTATCCTCCGGTCGATAATGTTGTCATTGCATGATTGATTGCCTCAAACCAGTGCATGCCAGCAAGGTGATAAGAATATGCACATAGCATTGTTAATGCCGCATAAATCAAGAATAAGTGTTTAGCCATATGCTGGGTGCGGGGGATCGTTTTGTCACTCCAATCAGAGGATTCGGTCCTAAATAAGCGCATACCCCCCACATTCAAAAACGGTAGGATTGCCACGGCCATGACAATAAAGCCTATGCCGCCAAGCCATTGTAATAATGAACGCCAGACTAAAATACTATGGTCCATATTATCTAAACCAGATAAAACCGTTGAACCTGTGGTGGTAATGCCTGACATAGTTTCAAAAAAAGCGTCGGTATAATTAATACCGTGATAAAGCGTGAAGGGTAAGGCTGCAAATAAGCTGACCACAAACCAAGTTACACTTGTCAGCATAAACATGTCGCGGATGTTGAGGTTGAAATGATGGTGTCGGCCATTTTGAATACACAGAATGGCGATAAAGCCGGTAAACAACCCTGAGATCATAAAGTCTCCAATGGTTTCTTCAGCATAAAACAGTGCAAAAGCCATTGGTACCAGCATAAATCCTGTTAGTATCGCCAGAAAAATACCGATAATGAAAATGATTTGTTTGAAGTTAAGCATAAGAACTTAAAAGAAAAATGCGCTAGGTTGAAATAACTTTTCTACGTCACCGATGAACTTCTTATTGACCAAGAATAAAATGACATGGTCACCCTGTTCGATTACCGTTCTATCGTGGCCCATTAACACCTCATCATTACGAACAATGGCGCCAATGGTGGTTCCTGGCGGCAGCTTGATATCACCAATTTTTTTCCCGACCACTTTTGAGGTACTCGAATCACCATGGGCGATGGCTTCAATGGCTTCTGCTGCACCACGGCGCAATGAATAAACATTACAAATATCACCTTGGCGAATATGCGTCAGCAGCGCTGAAATAGTAGCTTGTTGCGGAGAGATGGCGATATCAATGTTAGCTTCTTGTACTATATCAACATAGGCTTCACGTTGGATCAGCACCATGACTTTTTTAGCACCCATACGTTTGGCGAGTAGAGCGGACATAATATTGGCTTCATCGTCGTTAGTGACGGCGATAAACACATCGGTTTGATCTATGTGCTCTTCAAGCAATAATTCTTGGTCTGAGGCATCACCACAAAACACGGTGGTTTTTTCCAATTTTTCAGACAGTAACTCTGCGCGCTCTTGACGGTGCTCAATCAATTTAACCGAGTGAGTACGTTGTAGTTTTTGGGCAAGGCCAAAACCAATATTACCGCCACCGGCAATCATTATATTTCGGTACGAATTATCCAGTTTTTGCATCTCACTCATTACCGCGCGAATATGGCGGCTATCGGCGACGAAAAACACTTCGTCATCGGCTTCAATAATGGTGGTGCCACGCGGCATAATGGGACGACCTTGTCTAAAAATAGCCGCCACCCGGGTATCAATATTGGGCATGTGCTCACGTAATGTGGCGAGTGCGTTACCCACTAGTGGGCCACCATAATAGGCTTTAACCGCAACAAGGCTGAGTCTACCCTTCGCAAATTCAAGAACTTGAAGTGCACCAGGGTATTCGACCAATCTTTGTATGTAAGCGGTCACTAACTGTTCTGGTGCAATTAACTCGTCAATAATAAAACCGCCACGAGGTTTGGCATCTCCGCTTTTAATTTCACTGCTGATAAATAGTTTATCTTGAAGTTCCAAATAGGCTTCTGAGCGAATACGCGCAATTTTTGTCGGTGTGCCAAAAAGGCTATAAGCGATTTGGCAGGCAGACATGTTACATTCATCGCTGTTTGTTACTGCAATGAGCATGTCCGCGTCTTCTGCTCCCGCTTCTTTTAGTACACTCGGATGGGCGCCATGACCGACAACAACACGCAAATCAAATTTGTCTTGCAACAACCTTAGTCGAGCGCGATCACTGTCGACGAGTGTGATGTCGTTATTTTCACCGACCAAGTTTTCAGCTAATGTGCCGCCAACTTGTCCAGCCCCTAAAATAATAATTTTCATGGCTTGAGGTACATCCTTAAAGTGCTTTAACTAGGCGAGCGTAATAAAAGCCGTCCATATTGTCTTGTCCTGGCAAAATCTGCCAACCGATATCATCGAGATGAGTTTGTTGCTCTATCGGTACTAAACTCGCATCGGGTGTCCGTGTTAGAAATAGCTCAACTTGCTGGCTGTTTTCTTGGGGTAAAATAGAACAGGTTGCATATAATAAGCAGCCACCCGGTTTAAGCCATTGCCAGCAATGATCCAATATTTGTGTCTGTAAGTTGGCTAACTCTTCAATATCGCTATTTTTACGTAACCATTTTATATCAGGGTGACGACGAATAACGCCTGTGGCTGAGCAAGGTGCATCGAGTAATATGCGATCAAATTGCTGTCCTTGCCACCATGATGGGATATCAGCAGCATCGCCGTGAATAAGCTGCGCTTTTAAATGCAACCTGTCCAGATTTTGTTGTACTCGAGCTAGGCGTTTTTGATCAAAGTCGACTGCGACTAAATTAATATCGGGAGCAAGCTCTAGTAAATGGCAACTTTTGCCACCTGGTGCAGCACAGGCATCTAGGATCAATTCATCCGCCATTGGTGCCAGTAAGGTTGCAGCCCATTGCGCGGCGCCATCTTGAACAGAGACTGCTCCTTGCATAAAATCAGGTAAAGCGGTCACATCTTTTGCGCCTTCGAGCAATATAGCATCTTGGCTTGGGCCTGCTTGGGCGGGAATATCGTGTTGGGCTAATGCCGCTAAATAAGCATCACGTGTTTGTGATTGCTGATTATTACGCAGCCACATGGGTGGACGCTGATGGCTTTGCTCAATAATGTTTTGCCAATGGTCTGGATAAGCTTGTTGTAAGCGTTTAATAAACCAAGCTGGAGTATTAAAACGTAGGGTTTCGGAGTCGGTGTTTAAGGCGGCATCTTGGCGCTGTATAGTACGCAATACACCATTGACCACTTTTACCAAACCATCAAAACGTAACTGTCGGCAGGCTTCTGCCGTTTCAGAAATCGCGGCATGTGCCGGAATGCGAGTAAAGTAAAGCTGGTAACAACCGACAATCAACAATTGATGTAATATGCGCTGCTTTCCCTTAAACGGCTTGGCTAAGCAGTCGCTGACGCATTTGTCGAGTTGTGGCAATTGGCGCATAACGCCGTAACATAGTTCTGCTAATAGGGCTTTGTCTTTGCCATTTTGCAGGTGTTGTTGCTGATCGGGTAGCGCTACCGATAACGACATACCCTTTTCAAGTACTTCATAAATCGCTTTAGCTGCCAGTGCGCGCACATTCATGCTAGTTAGCCTCTTGGTTTAAACACACACCAGCGGTAAACCAATCACCACGAGCATTCAAAATATCGGCCACATTAAGTGGCTTTTTGTTGGGCAGTTGCATGGTCTGAATAATTAACTTGCCATCAGCGGTAGCCACTTCAATACCGAGTTTGGTTGCCGCGATAATGGTGCCCGGAGCTTCGTGACATACTTCTGCGGAATAATCAGCTTGCCAAACTTTAATGGTACTTTGATGATGCTCAAAATAGCTGACGGGCCAGGGATTAAATGCGCGGATGTCTTGCCATAATTGCTTGGCTGTTTTATGCCAATCAAGACGCGCTTCTTCTTTAGAGAGTTTTGCCGCGTAATTGGCGAGCGATTCATCTTGCTTTTGAGCCGTTAACGTCCCTTCGCTTAATCCTGCTAAAGCCTCAATTAATGCTTCAGGTCCTTGGGCTGCGAGTTTTTCATATAGACTGGCTGAGGTGTCGCTCGGTTCGATGGGTAAGCGGGTGTTAAACAGCATATCACCAGTGTCTAGGCCGATATCCATTAGCATAATGGTGACACCGGTTTCTGTGTCGCCTGCCCATAATGCTCGTTGGATAGGCGCGGCTCCACGCCAGCGCGGTAAAATTGAACCGTGAACATTAATACAACCTAAACGCGGAGTATCAAGGACTATCTTTGGTAAAATCAACCCGTAAGCAACAACAACCATGATATCGGCATTGAGGTGTGCTAATTCCGCTTGTGCCGCATCATTTCGTAATGATGCTGGTTGAAATACCGGAATGGCATGCGCTAATGCCAGTGCTTTTACTGGGCTTGCTGTAAGTTTTTTACCTCGCCCTGCGGGTCTATCGGGTTGAGTATAAGTCGCAATCACATCATGTTCAGAGTCGATGAGCGCTTGTAAATGTCTGGCAGCGAAATCCGGAGTACCGGCAAAGATAATTTTTAACGGTTTCAAATTTTTTCCTATACTTCTCTAGCATCTAAACGAGCTTCTTTTTCAAGCTTAGTTTTTATACGTTGGCGTTTTAATGGTGATAAGTAATCGACAAACAACTTACCTTTAAGGTGATCCATTTCATGCTGAATACAAACGGCAAATAACTCATCTGCTTCAATAGTGAACTCTTTACCGTGACGATCTAGGGCTTTGAGCGTGACAAATTCAGCACGGTCAACTTTGGCATAAATCCCCGGTACCGATAGGCAGCCTTCTTCATTTGCCAAGTCGCCACTACTGGCAATAATCTCAGGATTAATAAAAACGGTTGGGCGTTCTATCTCATCTTGTAAATCCATCACAATCAATTGTTGATGAAAATCCACTTGAGTAGCAGCGAGACCGATACCTTTCTCTAGGTACATCGTCTCGAGCATGTTATCAATTATAGTCTGTAATTGCGGACCAAAATCCGTCACAGGTAGCGCGATGGTGCGTAAACGTTCATCTGGAAATCGTAAAACATTAAGTAGTGGCATATATAAACTCTTCACAAGTCTGTCAAATTTCAGCCAGATAGCTATACTGGCCATTGCGATTAGGGTAATTTTAATCCTTACCGCTTATCAATAACAGCAAAAAGCTCTAATAAAGAGCTAAACAACATGGATCTCACCATGAAACGCTTACTTTTACTTGTTTTTTTATCATTAAATTTTTTTGGGGCTAACGCTGATACATTAACCCTAAAGGCGGGCCATCCTGACACGTATGTCGTTAAAAAAGGCGATACGTTGTGGGATATCTCTGGATATTTTTTGAATGACCCTTGGCGTTGGCCTAAATTGTGGGGTGTTAACCCGCAAATTGCTAATCCACATCTAATTTACCCTGGCGATAGACTGACATTAGTATTTATTGATGGTCAACCTCGTTTAGTGGTTAAGCAGCACATTCAGAAGAGTCCTGAAGGACGAGTCATATCCAAAGATGGCCCGATTCCTGCTGTTGATCTTGCCTTAATTAGACCCTATTTAGTACAAAATAGAGTTGTGGATCCTGCATGGTTATTGGAATTGCCGATTGTTATGAGCGGCGAGAGCCCATCAATTCATCATGTGGTCGATGACGTTGTCTATGTTAATGCGCAGCTTGAACAAGGCCTTAAAGTGGCAATTTATCAAACTGGACGTGAGTTTTTTGCTCCAAATAGCGGCGAATTATTAGGCCAGGAAATTATTTTAGCTTCGAGTGGGCGGGTTATTGAGTCTGGCGTTGTGTCAAAAGTTGAATTGCTCAGTAGCTTACGTGAAACCAAAGGTGGCTTTCATGTTGCCCCGGTAGAAGATGAAGCGTTAATGTCGGCTTATTTTATCCCAAAAGCGGCAGACTTAGGTGTTTCTACCTCTATTGTTGGTATAACAGGTAACATTCGTGAAGCTGGTAAGTTAGATGTCGTCTATCTTGATCGTGGTGCCAATGATGGTGTTGAGACTGGACATGTTTTTTCAATGTACCGCGATGGCGAAAACATTATTATTGATAATGAGGGTAATCCAGTTCGACCTATAGACCGTTCATCTTACGATAAAGTGCTGGCGAACTTTTCAGATGATACCGTGTATAAAATGCCAGATATTTTTCATGGTAATTTGATGGTTTTTAAAGTGTTTGATAAAACCAGTTTAGGTTTGATTATGTTCAATGAGCACCCCGTTCGAGTCGGTGATAAATTGACTAAACCAGATCCCTTGACCATTAAAGGTGAATAATTTCAGATAAACTGGTCGACTGGTTAGTTGTTTGTGCCGTATCTGGGCTAGGACCTGCTCGGATTCAACAATTATTAACTCAAATGGACGTTGAAGAAATTCGTCAACGTCTAGAGTTTGAACCTCAGGCCTTGCCTTTACCAGCAAGCCTATTGGCTAAATGTAGTATCGACTTTAATAAGGTCGAGCAAGCCCTAGCCTGGCTTGATTCGCAGTCCAATCACTATATTGTGACCCTCTCTGATCCACTTTATCCGCCATTACTTGCACAAATTAGCGATCCACCACAGGTATTATTTGTTAAAGGGTCGATAGAATCTCTTGTGTTACCGAGTATTGCAATGGTGGGAAGCCGTAATGCCTCTCGAGGCGGCTTAGATATAACGGCAGAACTCGCTTATCATTTAGCTCACCAAGGCTTTTCAATTACCAGCGGCATGGCTGCTGGTATTGATGGTGCAGCCCATAAAGCGACTCTGGCTGCTAATGGAACGACCATAGCAGTATTGGGCAGCGGGGTTGAGTGCATTTACCCTAAGCGTCATCAAAACTTGTATCATGACATTATCAATACAGGCTGTGTAATCAGTGAATATTGGCCAAGTATAGGGCCTTTTTCTGGTAACTTCCCTCGGCGTAACCGTATTGTCAGTGGCCTAAGCTTAGGCACTGTCGTGGTTGAGGCAAGTCGTAAAAGTGGTTCGTTAATTAGTGCTCGACTTGCAATGGAGCAAAACCGTGAAGTGTTTGCTGTACCAGGATCGGTGTTAGGGGGCTATAGTCAAGGTTGCCATGATTTAATTAAAAATGGCGCCAAACTTGTCGAGTCGGCTGTCGATATAATCGAAGAATTGGGCAGTTTATCTGATTATCACCTTGAACAATTGCATCTACGGCACCATATACGAGATAATGACATTTGTGATTTGCCATTTCCTCCGCTGTTATCTAGTGTAGGATATGAAACTACTGCGGTAGATGCAGTAGTTGAGGATAGTGGGAAACCAATAGATCTGGTGTTAATACAAATGCTTGAACTTGAGTTACAAGGGTGGGTTGCAGCAGTGCCCGGTGGTTACGTCAGACTAAAGAGGAGTTAGCCATGTTTGATATCCTCATGTATTTATTTGAAAATTATGTTCATAGTGAAATTGAGCTATTAGTTGATGAAGATGAGCTCACTAAAGAGTTAACCCGTGCGGGTTTTCATCAAGTTGATATTATAAAAGCACTTTCTTGGTTAGAGCACCTTGCTGATCTACAAGAAAGCGATAAACCTTACTTGTGTAATCACGCACAACATTCATTCCGTATTTATACCAAAGCGGAAATGGCCAAATTAGATGTTGAGTGCCGTGGTTTTTTATTGTTTTTAGAGCAGATACAAGTACTCAGTGTCGAAACCCGTGAAATGGTCATTGACCGTGTCATGGAATTAGATGAACCTACATTAGTGTTAGAAGATCTCAAATGGGTGGTATTAATGGTACTATTTAACGTGCCAGGAAATGAGTCAGCCTATGAGCAAATGGAAGATTTAATCTTCGAGCAGCCAGAAGGGCGTTTACACTCATAACAAAAAGGAGGCTTAGCCTCCTTTTTTAGGTCTACAGAAAATTATTCATTGAGAGCACCATGTCGAAAATTGATCCGCAGTTGTTTACTGTCCACGAGCATGCACTGGAGAAAGAGTTTGAACTTTGTCCTGTTTGTGGTTCTGAACTGTCGGTTAAACACAGTAAACATGGCAGCTTTGTGGGGTGTAATAACTACCCAACATGCGACTATACTCGTCCACTAGTGCAACATGAGTCGATAGAGACTCAAGTTATCAGCGGTTCAGAATGTCCGCAGTGTGGCCATGAGTTAGCGGTTAAGTCTGGTCGGTTTGGTATTTTTATTGGTTGCACTCACTACCCAGAATGTACTCATATTGAAAAACACGATCACACCAATCAAGCTGAACAGATTGTTTGCCCTCAGTGCGCCAAAGGTCATCTTGAGTCTCGGACCAGTCGTTATGGTAAAACTTTTTTTGCTTGTAGCGCCTACCCAAAATGTAAGTTTATCGTAAACTACCCTCCGTATAATGAAGCTTGCCCTGATTGTGGCTTCGGGATTTTAGTTGAACGTAAAGGTGCGGCGGGTAGCCGAGTTGAGTGTCCGCAAAAATCCTGTAAATATAAACGTGCTCTGTAGTTTTCGTTATTAATATCAATTTGATGTAAGGAAGTTTCATGTTGCAATTGCAGCCATCCGCTGTCGCTGCCGTCATAAGTCAAGGCGGAGTGATTGCTTATCCAACTGAAGCGGTGTTTGGTTTAGGCTGTGATCCTGACAACGACAGTGCTATTGAAAAATTGTTGGCTGTTAAACAGCGTCCTTGGCAAAAGGGGTTGATTTTAGTAGCCAGTTCTTTGGATCAACTTTTGCCTTACCTTGATATCACTCAACTAACTGAACCGCAGTTGCAGTTTGCGCAATCAAAGTGGCCAGGCCCCTTTACCTTTGTTATGCCTATTCAGTCCCATGTATCCAAATTACTCTGCGGTGAATTTGATTCGATTGCAGTGCGCGTATCAGCTCACCCCGTTGTGCGAGAGTTGTGCGACACCCTCAATAAACCCCTTGTATCGACAAGTGCCAATTTAGCCGGAAAGTCACCGGTCGTCGATGCACAACATATCATCACTGATTTTACTGATAAAATTGATGCATTGATTTTAGGTAAGCTGGGCGAACAACGTCAGCCATCAACCATTATTGATGCCCGCAGTGGTCAGATCCTTCGTAATGGAAGCTAATACTATGTCAAACAACCTTTCTCAAGTGCCCGACGCACAACAAGTAAAATCATTCCTGCTAGCATTACAGCAAAATATTTGTCAGCGTTTAGAGCTACTCGACGGCAAAGCCACTTTTAAAGCTGACTCATGGAAGCGTGAAGAAGGCGGCGGTGGCACTAGTCGAGTATTAACTCAAGGCAAAATCTTTGAGCAAGCTGGCGTTAACTTTTCACATGTGATGGGTGCATCTATGCCTGCATCGGCTACTGCGCATCGCCCTGAATTAGCTGGCCGTAGTTTTGAGGCGATGGGGGTGTCTTTAGTGATCCACCCCAATAACCCTTATATCCCGACGACCCATGCCAACGTACGTTTTTTTATTGCCCGTAAAGAAGGTGCGGACCCCGTGTGGTGGTTTGGTGGCGGATTTGATTTAACACCTTATTACCCCTTTAAAGAAGATGTCGTCAGCTGGCATCAAACGGCTAAAGATATTTGCCAGCCATTTGGCGATGACGTTTATCCTAAATACAAAAAATGGTGTGATGAGTATTTCTTTATACCGCATCGTAATGAAACTCGAGGTGTCGGCGGACTATTTTTTGACGATTTAAACGAACCCGGTTTTGAGCGTAGTTTTGAGTTTATGCAAGCGGTAGGAAACGGCTTTATTGAAGCTTATGCGCCAATTGTCGAGCGCAATAAAACCTTAGAATACGGTGACGATGAGCGCCAGTTCCAACTTTATCGTCGTGGCCGCTATGTCGAGTTTAACTTGGTTTATGATCGTGGCACCTTATTTGGTTTACAAACCGGCGGTCGTACAGAATCGATTTTAATGTCAATGCCGCCTCTGGTACGTTGGGAATACGCGTTCACCCCTGAAGAAGATAGTCCAGAAGCTGAGTTGTACGATATCTACTTAAAACCACAAGACTGGTTAGCTGAAGTTTAATTCCAATCGGATTCTACCTTGCCATGCTGCAATAACGAGTCATCGGTTACCCATGTTGTCTGCTAAGGTCGAAATAGCCTGAATCATCGTTTGTTGATGTTCAGGCTTTTTTATTGCGTTGTTAATCGCCGCGCGCATGAGAATGATCCTCTGATCACCATAGACTCAGCGATAACGGAGGGCATGTGTTTAGCACGTAATGCCGGATGAGTATGGGTAACTTGTCAGCAAGTGTTGAATCGCTGCATAATTCACTCGTAAATGCAGGTAAACTAGCCAAAACAAGAGTAATAATAGCGGTTGCTTTCCCAGGTGGTAGCCATGGTATTTACGCACTCCGTTTTAGTTTGGGAATGGGGTTGCCAATGGCATGAACTATGGTGATATTCTGGCTGCTGTGACGGCAAATGTGGCCGATATATTCTATTTAGATACTGGGCAGATTGCGGTTGGAAAACCGGCAGGTTTAGTCTTATGCAGAGGCGCCTCTTTGGTGTTCAGCAGTAAAGTACAAAAGATGTGGATAGCAGTAGAAAAGCAAGATACTGACAGCCGTCAAGGTAAGCTCGGTGGTTGCTATTTACAAAAAAAGCCAATGTCTGAGGTATATAGCCGCTAACATTTGATGATAGACGTCAGATGTGTCCATCGTAGGCAAATAATGCCGTTAACTAAGAGGTGAAGTAAATGACCGATAAGTATGCTGTATTTGGTAACCCGATAGCGCAAAGTAAGTCGCCATTCATACATACTGAGTTTGCCAAACAAACTCAGCAAGACTTAAGTTATGACGCTATTCTCGTCTCTGTCGATCAATTTGATTCTTCGTTAACGGCATTCTTTACCGATGGCGGTAAAGGCGCCAATGTTACCGCACCTTTTAAAGAACAAGCATTTGCCATGTGTGATGAGCTCAGTGAGATGGCTACACTCGCAGGCGCCGTCAACACGTTGTTTAATTTACCCAATGGCAAAATAGGCGGTGACAATACCGATGGCGTTGGCTTGGTGAATGACCTAGAAATGCTATTTGGCTCGTTAAAAGGTAAGCGAGTCTTATTGGTAGGTGCTGGTGGCGCGGCAAGGGGGTGTATTTTGCCTATTTTGCAGCATAATGTGGCTCAATTGGTTATCTGTAATCGGACTCACGAAAAAGCACAGCAACTCCAAGCCTTATTCAGTGAATATGGTAACTTTTTTGCTAAACCCATTGAGGAATTAGTCTCTCCGTTTGATTTAGTGATTAACTCAACCTCTGCAGGTTTATCTGGGCAGTTAATTACTCTGCCTAATGTTATCGTAGATAAAACCACTGATTGTTACGACATGACCTACAGCCAACAAACCACAGCATTTAACCAATGGGCGCAAGATCAACATGCCCGTAAAACCGCTGATGGGCTAGGCATGTTGGTTGGTCAGGCGGCAAAAAGTTTTAGTTTATGGCGCGGTGTGACTCCTGATACCGCATCTGTCATGGGAAAACTGCGTGAGTCACTGGCGCAAAAGGTAGCAGATTAATGAATCAAAGCGTGATCTTTACCGATCAGCACTATATCGAAACAAATGAAGTAAGATTTATTGCGCAGCAACAGGGGATAAATATTAATTGTTTTGCTCACTTTTCTGTTATTAGCGAGCTTTGTGATAATCAACTGGTGGATCAACATAATGCCGCCAGTTTGTTTGAACAATGTCGTTTTGACCTAGAAGACAAAGCTGAAGCGCTCATAGCACAAGAAGCCTTTAGCGATAGTGGCGACATTACTGTTATTTCATGATGTGTTTAATCAGCTGGATTGGTCGAGTTAGTTTCGCGCAGACTTGGGTGCCGACCATTTTTTGAGTCGTTTTTTGGTATACATATTGTTATCAGCTTGCTTAAAGGCACTCTCCCAATCTAGATCATATTGTGCAAATCCGTAGCTAAAATGAATGCCATGTACGCAAGCGGCGAGGTCTTGCTGCAATTGGGTGATTTGCTGCTCTAAGGTATCGATAGGGCCGCGGCATAAAGCAACAAACTCATCACCACCATAACGCGCAACCAAAAACTCAGGATGCCATAGCGCCTTTAGTGATTGTGCAATGGCTTTTAATGCATCGTCACCCGCTTGGTGTCCATACTGATCATTTAACGGTTTTAAGTTATCCATATCCAAGATGATAATATAACTGGCTAACTCTGGATTGTGTTGCCATTGTAAAATCGTGGCATCAAACTTCTTACGGTTATACAGCTCGGTTAATCCATCATAATCTGCCATGATTTCGATTTTCTTCGACTTTTGATATAACGAAATCGCATTAGCGGCTTCAGAGGTTAGAATATTAACCAAGTTAATATCGTAATCACCAAAGGCATCCATCTTGATACTGTCTAAGTTCATCATTCCATAAAGTTCACCCTCAATATGGATTGGGCTAGATAAGGTTGAGCAGATTGGTTGTATCGAAGCATGTAATAGTGCGTGTTGGTCTTCATTTGTGAGAGTGCTTTTAGCATTGATGTTCTTCATGTTGTTAATCACAACCGCCTTATCACAACGACCATTCGTCCGTCGGAACTGAAAGGTTTCTTCTAAGGTAAAGTTTATTTTTCGAAGAGCATCTATATCCAACCCCACAACCGACTCAAATTGTAATCTAGTGGTATTCTTATCAACCAGAATGATACTGCCCATTTCGGCATCATCGATAGCACTTACTGCTTTTTGCAATAGAGCGTCTAAAAAGGTTTTTTCAGAATCGTATTGACTGGATAAATTCACTAATTCATAAGTCGTATCGTTAATGTGGACAACTTGCTCTAAATGTTGCCAAAGCCGTAAAATATTTTGTTTGTGGATATAATAAGTGATGCCATAACTCAAAGCGTAAACGCCACAAATAAGCATTAGGTATAAATAGGTATTTGCATTACTAGGTATGGCGAATATGAAAATAATAACGAACAACAAGAAAGGCACAGCAAGCAATAATAGATGACTCTTAAAGTCTACATAGGCAATGTGCTTATTGTTAATGCGTCCTTTAGTTTTCACTTCAATCATCCTAATAATAAGTCGGTAATACTCTTTAGCATTAAACATCGATGCTCGACGTGCCTCAAGCCAAACTAAACTACCATCTGCGAGTCAATATAAGCTAATTATCGTCGTCAGAGTGTGTTTGAGTCCCGATGTGATAAGTAATAAACAAACTGTGATGGCCATTTATTCTGTAAATCATAGTGAGTGTATCAACGAAGATCATAAAGATATGTGTGGAATGACTTGTTTTAACAAGGCTTAAACGAAATAGACCAACATATTATTGGCCCAAATCGTTTGTATGAATAACGCTACTGTTGTAAGTCTACCAAATATTCATTTTTTAAACGGACATAATTATCAGCCGATTGTGGTAAAAATACACGTTCCGCGTCAGTTAACGGTCGAACTTGTTTACATGGGCTGCCTACATATAAGTAACCACTTTGCAAAATTTTATTGGGTGGCACGAGTGAGCCCGCGCCGACAATCACGTCATCTTCTACTATTGCACCATCAAGTAAGATAGCGCCCATACCTATTAGCACGCGATGACCAATCTTGCAGCCATGCAACATCGCCTTATGACCAATAGTCACATCATCACCAATAATTAATGGATTACCATTAGGATTAGAAGGCGATTTACGCGTTACATGCAATATACTGCCATCTTGGACATTACTGCGTTTACCAATACGGATCTTATTCACATCACCACGAGCAGCAACTAATGGCCAAATGCTGGCGTCATGGTCCAATTTTATATCGCCAACAAGTACTGCAGACTCATCAACATAGACGTTATCAGCTAAATTAGGGTGGATCCCTTGGTAAGTTCTTACATTGGTAGACATAACAATCCTTATATATTTATGGTTTCAGACAGTATAATGCTTAAAAACTAGCTGGTCAGGCTAAATTATCCGCAAACAAACCCAAAATGACAAATCACCTCAATAAAGGGCTTGCGCTAAATCTTGTATTGCCTATAATGCGCATCCACTGACACGGCAGACAGCGAAAGCAGTCACC